>JASHWO010000243.1 GCA_030044045.1 Acidimicrobiales bacterium | reverse complement strand
CGTTGGCCGACGACGTCGCCACCGCCGTCGAGTCGGCCGCCCGGGAAGACGGGGTTTCGTTCAGCGCCTGGCTGTCCAGCGCGGCCGAGCGTCAGCTCCGGGTGCGTCAGGGGTTACGGGGGGTGGCCGCCTGGGAGGCCGAGGCCGGTGCCCTCACCGCCGAGGAGATCGCCGCCGGCGAAGCCCTGCTGGCCCGGCTGCTCTCGGGAGTGTCGGGGATGGCGTCGCGGGTGCGCCGGCGTTGAGCGAGAGGTCGAGCGGGTAGGCAGCGTGGACCAGGGAGCCGTCCAGCCGGGCAAGCAGCGCAAGGCGGAGGAAGAGAGCCGTGCCGGAGCCATGGCCGACCGACGACAACGCCGCACTGGCACACCGGCGGGAGGGCCGTCCGGGGGGCGGCGAGCCCGCGATGCCTAGCCGCTCGGCCGCTACGGCGCGGGAGGGCCTGGTCTACGGCGTGGGCGCCCTGCGGGGGGCGGCCCGGGGCGACCGGATGGTGTGGGCGGTGCACCGGGCGGCGTTGGCCAACGGGATCGTGCCGGTGGTGCCGGCGCCGGCCGTCGCCGAGGCCTTCCGCACCGAGGCCCGGGGCGACCGGCTGGACGGGCTGCTGGCCGGGGCCGTGGTAGAGCCGCTCGGCGAGGAGGAGGCCCGACAGGCCGGGGAGCTGGCCGCCCGGGCCGACACCACCGACCTGGTGGCGGTGGCCACGGCCGAGGCCGCGGCCCGCCGCAACTGCGCGGTGGTGGGCTCCCGCCAGAACGCCCTGCGCACCGCCTCGGGCCTGCTCGGCCACGAGCTGGTCCTCTACGCCGTCTGACCTGTCCGACCGTTTCCGGCAGGTCGAGCTGTCCTAGTGGGGAACGGGAAGCGCCGTACTGCGGTCTCGCTCAGCGACCCACATGGCGGAGCCGTTGCAGTGATCCGGAGGGTGCTGCTTCGGACACGATGTCGACCCGGTCTGCGATCCGACGGTTGCGAGCAGAGCGCAGTGCAAGCTCCTGTGCCCGAGCAGAGGCATGGTGGGGCCGCACGCGAGTCGCTGTGAGATCCTGGATGAGGATCTTCAGCATCTCGTCGACCAGCGAAGGCGTCGGCGCACGAAGCTGGCCACATTCCACGTCCACGACCGCATCGGAGAGATCAGACGCGGCCGCGCTTCCCAGCCAGTCACGAACGCAGTATCGCATGCAGCAGCACCCTGTTTGGAAAGGTCGGATGTTCGCCCTCGGGGATCCAATCAACGTGAAGTCTGGTTCCGGTGGCGAGGTGGGGTCGGAGAGGGCGGCGTGGGGAGGGAAGGGGTGGGGTCAGCGGCGGTCGGCCTCGAGGCGGCGGAGGCGGCGCAGCGCGCCGGTGAGCGACCGCTCCACCCCGAAGAGCTCGGCGGCCACGTCGTCCTGCTCGGTGGCCCGGGCCTGGTCGGCCAGCGCCGTCACCCGGCGGGTCACCTCGTCCAGGGTGGAGGCCAGCGAAGAGATCTCGGCACGTGGGGTCACCGCCCGATCATGGCCCACGGCGGACCGGCGGGCAGCTCGGAGGCGGGGGCGGGACCCCAGGTAGCATCACGGCACCATGCCCCTCGAGCGCCTCGACCTGCGCGGCCACCGCGGCCCGCTGGAGGAGGCGCTGCCGCGCCCGGGCGACGCCGGCGGCGACGTCAGGGAGGCGGTGGCCGGCATCCTGGCCGAGGTCCGGGACCGGGGCGACGCCGCCCTGCGGGAGCTGACGGCCCGCTTCGACGGGGTGGCCGTCGACGACCTGCGGGTGCCGCCGGCCGAGGTGGAGGCCGCACTGGGGCGGGTCGACCGCGACCTGCGGGAAGCCCTGGCGGTGGCCTGGTCGCGGGTCTCCGCCTACCACGCCCTGGAAGGCACCCCGCCGCCGGACTTCGTCGACGGCGGGGTGCGGGTCCGCCACCTGGTGCGGCCGGTGGAACGGGCCGGGTGCTACGCCCCGGGCGGCCGGGCCCGGTACCCCTCGACGGTGCTCATGTGCGCGGCCCCGGCCCGGGTGGCCGGCGTGGGCGAGCTGGTGCTCTGCGTGCCCCCGGGACCGGACGGCCGGGTGGACGACGCCACCCTGGCGGCGGCGGCCCTGGCCGGGGTGGACGAGGTCTACCGGGTGGGCGGCGCCCAAGCGGTGGCGGCCATGGCCTACGGCACCGAGTCCGTGCGCCGGGTGGACGTGGTGGTCGGCCCGGGCAACCGGTTCGTGGCCGAGGCCAAGCGGCAGGTGTCGGGGGTGGTGGGGGTGGCGTCGGCCTTCGCCGGCCCCTCCGAGGTGGTGGTGGTGGCCGCGCCGGAGACGCCGGCCCGGCTGGCCGCCGTGGACCTGCTGGTCCAGGCCGAGCACGGCCCCGACGGCCTGGCCTGGCTGGTGACCTGGTCGGCGGCGACGGCCGACGAGGTGGAGGCCGAGGTGGCCCGCATGGTGGCTGCCTCCCCCCGGCGGGCCGACCTGGAGGCCACCCTGGCCGCCGGCGGCTACTGCTGCCTGGTGGACGGGCCGGAGGCGGCGCTGGCCGTAGCCAACGTGGTGGCCCCCGAGCACCTGGAGCTCCTGTTCGAGGGGGCCGAGGATCTGCTGCCGTTGGTGCGGGCGGCGGGCGCCGTCTTCTGCGGGCTCTGGTCGCCGGCCAGCCTGGGGGACTACGTGGCCGGGCCGAACCACGTGCTGCCCACGAACCGCACGGCCCGGTTTGCCTCGGCGTTGCGGGCGGACGACTTCCGGCGGCACGTCCACGCCGTGACCGCCGACCGGGAGGCGCTGGCCGTGTTGGGCCCCCACGTGGTGGCCCTGGCCACCACCGAGGGGTTGCCGACCCACGCCGACTCGATCTCGATGCGGCTGGGGTCGTGAGCGAGCGCGGTTGGGTGCGCCCGGGCGCCGGGGCGTGGGCCGGCCGGAGCCGGGGCCGGGGCCGGCCAGGGCGTTCCCGCGACAACAGGCCCGGCCGCTGGGGGCGGTCGTGAGCCCCCGGGTCCCGTTGCGCCCCGACCTCACGGCCCTGGCCGGCTACCACTCGCCGCAGGTCGACGTGGCGGTGCGGCTGAACACGAACGAGTCGCCCTACCCGCCCCCGGAGACCTGGCGGGAGGAGCTGGCCCGGGAGATCGAGCGGATCGATTTTCGGCGCTACCCGGACCGGGGGGTGCGGCGCTTGCGGGAGGCGCTGGCCGAGCGGCACGGGGTGGCGCCGGAGGAGGTCTTCTGCGCCAACGGCTCCGACGAGGTGCTCCAGTGCCTGCTGCTGGCCTTCGGCGGGCCGGGCCGGCGGGCGGTGGTGTTCGAGCCCACCTACAAGCTGCACGGCCACATCGCCCGGGTGACCGGGACCGAGGTGGTGGCCGGGGGGCGCACCGCCGGCTTCGCCGTGGAGGAGGGCCCGGCCCGGGCGCTGGTGGCCGAGGCGGCCCCGGCGGTCACCTTCCTCTGCTCGCCAAACAACCCGACCGGCCGGGCCGAGCCCCCCGCCCTGGTGCGGGCCCTGCTGGCCGCCGCCCCGGGCCTGGTGGTGGTGGACGAGGCCTACGGCCAGTTCGCCCCGTGGAGCGCCCAGGCGCTGCGGGCCGACCCGGGGGTGGACGCCGCCGGGCTGGTGGTGGTGCGCACCTTCTCCAAGACCTGGGCCATGGCCGCCGTCCGTCTGGGCTACCTGGTGGCCGACCGGGAGGTGGTGGCCGGGTGCGAGGCGGTGGTGCTGCCGTACCACCTCTCGGCGATGTCGCAGGCGGCCGGGTTGCTGGCGCTGCGCTACGAGCGGGAGATGGACGCCCGGGTGGCCGCGGTGGCCGAGGAGCGGGGCCGGCTGGCCGCCGCCCTGGCCGAGCTGCCGGTGACCGCCTGGCCGTCGGACGCCAACTTCGTGCTGTTCCGCACCGAGCGGCGAGACGCCGGCGACGTGTGGCGGGACCTGGTGGCCCGCGGCGTGCTGGTGCGGGACTGCTCGGGTTGGGAGGGGCTGGAGGGCTGCCTGCGGGTGACGGTGGGCACGCCGGGCGAGAACGACCGCTTCCTGGCGGCGTTGCGGGAGTGCGTGGGGTAGGGGGCGCCGCCGGGCCGGGGCCCGGTGGTGGGCCGGACCGGCGGGCCTGGCGTACAGCCGGGTGCACGGCCGCGGCGCGGCCGACCGTTCCGGGGTGGCGCCGGAAGTGCGCCCGGCGACGGTCGTCGGGACGCCGGTGCCCGACACCCGGAGGTAGCATGTCGATGATGACGGCGATGATCTGGACCCTTATCGCCCTGCTGGGTGCCCTGCTGGCGGTGGTGACGGTCGACTCGCGCACCGGCTGGCGCGAGCTGCGCACCGCCATCGGCGGCCTGCGTGCCGAGCTGCACGCCGATATCGGCGAGCTGCGTGCCGAGATGGACACCAAGATCGGCGGCTTGGACACCAAGATCGGTGCCTTGCGAACCGAGCTGCGTGCCGAGATGGACACCAAGATCGGTGCTCTGGACACCAGGATCGGTACCCTGGACACCAGGATCGGTACGTTGGACACCAGGATCGGTACGTTGGGGAACGAACTGCGAACCGAGGTCCACCTCCTGGCCGAGCGCCAGGCGGAGATGAACGGGCGGCTGGACGTGGTCGCCGCTATGGCCCACACCCACCCGCCGGCCGTCGCCGGGCCGTAGCGCGGGACACGGGCAGGAGATGAGCGGAGGAACGGCCGGCGCAGCGGCCGGGGACGAGGCCGGGGACGGGACGAGGGAGCGGCGAGCCGAGCGCCGGCGCGCCACCAAGGAGACCACGGTGGCCGTGACCCTGGCCGTCGACGGCGAGGGGCGGGTCTCGGCCACCACCGGGCTGCCCTTCTTCGACCACATGCTGGAGCAGCTCGGCCGGCACGGCGGGATGGACCTCACCGTGGCCGCCGAGGGCGACCTCCAGGTCGACGCCCACCACACGGTAGAGGACGTGGGCATCGTGCTCGGCGGCTGCCTGGCCGAGGCGCTGGGCGACAAGGCGGGGGTGCGGCGGTTCGCCGCGACCCTGCTGCCCCTGGACGAGGCCCTGGTGGAGGTGGCCCTCGACCTCTCCGGCCGCCCGTACCTGGCCTACGACGTGCCCTTCGCGCCGGACACCGCCGGGCTGGGCTCCCCGCCCTTCGACCCGCAGCTGGCCGAGGAGTTCTGGCGGGCCTTCGTCACCGCGGCGGGGGTGACGCTGCACGTGCGCCTGCGCCAGGGGAAGAACACCCACCACATCGTGGAGGCGAGCTTCAAGGCGGTGGCCCGGGCGCTGCGGGACGCCGTGCGGGTGGAGGGGAGCGGCGTGCCGTCCACCAAGGGTGCCCTGTGAACGGGCGCCCGGTGGCTGCGCCGGCGCCGTGAACGGGCCGGGCGCGGGTGACGGCGACGGCGGGTTCGTGGCGGTGCTGGACTACGGCATCGGCAACCTGCGGTCGGCCGAGAAGGCGCTCGAGCACCTGGGGGCGCCGGCGCGGTTGGTGACCGACCCCTCGGCGGTGGACGGGGCGGCCGGGGTGGTGCTGCCCGGGGTGGGCGCCTTCGGGCGGTGCGCCGAGGCGTTGGAGGGGTCGGGCCTGGCCGCGGCGGCCCGCCGGGCGCTCGACGCCGGCCGGCCCTTCCTCGGGATCTGCGTCGGCTTCCAGCTCCTGTATCAGGCCTCGGAGGAGAGCCCCGGCGCCCGGGGCCTCGGGTGGTTCGCCGGGACGGTCCGCCGGCTGCCGGCGGGGGTGAAGTGCCCGCAGATGCAGTGGAACCGGCTCGACCGCCGTCCCGGGGCGGGGCCGGTCCCCGAGCCGAGCCAGCCTGGAGCCGGGCCTGGCGTCGAACCCGGGCCCGGGCCGGGGGGGCTGCTGGCCGGGCTGCCCGAGCAGCCCTGGATGTACTTCGTGCACTCGTTCGCCCCGGAGGTGGGGCCGGAGACCGTTGCCACCTGCGACTACGGCGGGATGGTGGCCGCCGCCGCCGAGCAGCGCGCGGTCTGGGGGGTGCAGTTCCACCCGGAGAAGTCCGGCGCCAACGGGCTGGCCCTGCTGCGCTCGTTCGTGGCCCGCTGCCTGGGGCCGGCCTGATGGACCTGCTGCCGGCCATCGACCTGCGGGACGGGGGCGCGGTCCGCCTGGTCCAGGGGGACTTCGACCGCCAGTCCGACTACGGCGACCCGCACGAGCTGGCCCGCCGCTACCGGGAGGCCGGCTGCCGCTGGCTGCACGTGGTCGACCTCGACGCCGCCCGGACGGGGGAGCCCCGCAACCGCCCGGCGGTGCTGGCCCTGGCCGCCAAGGGGTCGGCCGCCGGGGTGCGGGTCCAGGCGGGAGGCGGCGTGCGCACGCCGGCGGACGTGACAGCACTGCTGGGGGCGGGCGTTTCCCGGGTGGTGCTGGGCACGGCGGCGCTGGAGGACCCGTCGCTGGCTGCCGACTGCGCCCGCCGGCACCCGGGGGCG
>JASHWO010000242.1 GCA_030044045.1 Acidimicrobiales bacterium | reverse complement strand
CCGGTCGGCGCGGCGCGACACGGCAGCCGCCGCGCCGGTGTGGGCCGATACCCACCCGGCCAGGTGCTCCCGGATCTCGGCCCGGCGCGACGAGAACTGGCCGATCACCGCCGGCCCTACCCCGTCGATCTCGTACGTGCCGCTGCGTCGCAGCGCCCACTCGACGCCCAGACGCGACGAGAGGAGGTGGCGCACGTGGGCGTCGTGGAGATGGCCGGCCGCCGGGGCGTGGGCGAAGAGGCCACGGCCGTCGAGCGCCGTCCACCGGCCGTCCGGCCCGTGGCCGAGATTGGCCACCACCACGTGGGTATGGAGGTGGGGGTCGAGCGCCCGGCTCGTCCCGTGGGCGAACGCCGCCGCCACCAGCCCGCCCACCGGTGCCGACCACCGCTCGTCCCCGCTCCCGCGGCGCACAGCCGCCGCCCGGTGGGCGACGTAGCCCAGCGCGGCGGCCACCGCCTCCTGGTGGGCGGCCAGCACCTGGCGGGCGGTGGCCGGTGTGCCCAGGGCGAAGAGCACGCTGGCGGATTTTGGCGCAGTGAAGGTCAGGTCGTACCCGGCGACCGCCCCCGGCCGGCGCACCAGCGGTCGCCCGGTGGCCGGGTTCCGACCTTCCAGGACGGCCGCCAGGTCGGCGGCGTCCACCGGTCCGGCGAGCCCCAGCCCGCGGGCCCCGGCACCGGTCCACCACCCGGGCCGGCCGGCCGGCGACCCCATGAACGGCCCCACGGCCGGCCCCAGCTCGCGGGCCAGCTCGGCCAGGTAGTAACGGCCGGTGCGATCGGTCAGGCGGGCGACGCGCAGCACCGGAGCGGGGACAGCACGGACCTATGAAGCATCTTCATAGCTTTCCATGCTATCTCCCACCGGGCAGCAGCACGCCAGGCCCGCCGCCCGGAGGCGCGCTGTCAGCCGTCAGCCGCCCTCCGGCTCGGCGTCCTCGGCCAGCCTGGAGAAGTGTCCCGGCTCGAAGCGGACGACGTCGCCCCGGGCCACCTGGTCCAGCCCCTCCTGCAATGAGGCGAGCGTCGCAGGGTTCCGCAACACCGCCAGCTCCCGCTCGGACACCGAAACTACCGGGCTGACCAGGAAGTCTCCACCGTCAAGTGGAACGATGCGGAACCGGTGCTGGCCACTGTGCACGACACGCGACATAGGAAGGCGCTGTCGTGCGTCGAGATCTACTTCGATTGCTGATGCCGAACGGTCGCGCGATGTCACACGTAAAAGCTACGCCAGAAGTCACAACGTGTCAATATGAATCGTTGAACATTTGACACATTGTACCACTATGGCTAGCGTACCGATGTGCCATTCGAGATCATCGCCTCCCGCAAGGTTGTGGAGCACCTAGACGAATTGGGGCGGCGAGATCCCGGCAAGTTCAAACGAGTGACCAGGTGCCTCGCGAAGCTGGAGCACGATCCGACCCATCCAGGCCTCAGCTCACACCCCTATATCAACCTCCGGGGTCCACTCGGCGAGACGATCTGGGAGTCCTACGTCGAGAACCGTTCGCCGTCGGCATGGCGGGTCTGGTGGTACTACGGCCCCGGCAAGGGAGAGATCACCCTGTTCGACCTGGGGCCCCATCCCTGACACTGCGCGTGAGCGCCGCCATCGGGCGGGTGTCGCGTCCTCCTGGGAGAACGCAAGCGGCTAGCGGTAGCGGCGGAGGACCCGGCGGGCGGCTCGGGCGCCGGCGTCGACCAGGTCGGGCGGGTCGAGCACCCGGGCATGGGTCCCCACCTGGAGCAGCAGGCGTTCCAGCCAGGCCCTCCCGCCCACCGCCAGGGTGACCTCCTGGCCGCCGCCGGCCAGCGGGCGGGCGTCGAGCACGGGCACGCTGTCCGCCACCCAGGCACCTTCGGGGTCCAGCGCCAGGCGCACCGTGACCGACCCGGGGCCAGGCACGAAGGCCGGCGCCGCCAGCGCGTCGCCGCTCCGGCCGCTCGGCTCGCCGTGGGCCGCTTCCCCGAGGTCTGGCTCCCTGCGGGCCGTCTCGCCACGGCCCGGCTCGCCGTGGGCCGACGTCCTACTGGCCGGCTCGCCACTGGCCCGGTCCCCACTGGTCCCCTCGCCCTCGCCGTGGGTCGCCTCCCCGCGGGCCCGCTCGCCATGGGCCGCATCGGGCGGCCGGGCGCGGTCCGACCGGCCGTCGGGGGTGGCGGCCTCGGGCGGCCGCCGGCCGACCACCCGGAGCGACCGGAGCCGGTCCACCCGGAACCGGCGCAACCCTCCGGCGCGGTGGCAGTAGGCGTCGAGGTACCAGTGCCCGTCGAGCGAGAGCACGGCCAACGGGTCGACGACCCGGCGGGTGGTCTCGTCGGCCGACGCCGAGTGGTACTCGATCTCGACCCGCTCGCCGTCGTCGGCGGCCTGGCGGGCGGCGCCCAGCAGCGACGGGTCGTCCAGGTCCACCACCAGCCCCTGGTGATCGCCGAGGGCGGCGTCCAGCTTGGCCAGCGCCCGGGCCAGCGAGCCGCCCTGGTCGGCGCCGGGCACGGCCTGGATGGTCCGGGCGGCGGCGGCCAGGGCGAACCCCTCGGCCGCGGTCAGCCGGCGGGGCCGAGCCAGCTCGCCGCCGAGGTTGGCCTGCACCGTCTCGTCGGTGACGACGATCTCCAGCAGCGCGTCGGGCGAGTACGGCGGCACGCCGCAGCAAGCGGCCAACTCGAGCTCGCGCACCACCTCGCCCTCGGGGAGGTCGAACCGCCGGGCCACCTCGGTGATGGGCGCCTCCCCTACCCGGGCCAGCCAGCCCACGATGGCCAGCAGGCGCCGGAGCCGTTGCGACGCGCTGCGACCCACGCCGGACGGGGCCGCGGTGGCCACCGCGGCCCCGTCCGCGCCTGCGACACCCAGGGCCACGCCACCCGGAGTGCCGGCACCCGCAGCACCGGCGCCGGCGCCGGCCCCATTGCCACCGGCCCCACCGGTGCTCTCGCCGCCACCTGCACCCTCGCCGCCACCTGCACCCTCGGCACCGCGCTCGCTCCCACCCCCGCCGGCCAACCCCTCCAACCCCTCCAACCCCTCCAACCAGGACACCATGGCCGCCCGGGCGATCGGCGGGCCCACCACTTCGGCGTGGTCGAGCAGCTCCAGCACCCAAGACCGCAGCGCGTCGGCACTGGTCACCCCCAGCCGGAGCAGCACCGCACCGTCCGGCCGCCGCTCCTCGACCGCCCGCTCCCCCACCTCCTCGGCCACCCGGGGTGCCTCGATGGCGTCGACCAGTAGGAGCACGTCGTCGGTGTCACCCTCCCCTACTCGCCAAGGGTCCTCCGGCGCGGCCTCTCCGGCGTCGAACCCCTCCGGCACCGTCCCGCTCCCCGGGCCGCCGAGCGACGGGGTGCCCTCGACCCGGTCGACCCGGAAGGTCCGGGCGGCCTCCCGCCCCCGGTCCCACCCCACCAGGTACCAGCGCCCGCCGCGGAACCACAACCCCGACGGGGCCACCGTGCGCCGCCCGCCGCGGTAGCCGAAGGTCACCTCGGCGTGGGTCCGCACGGCGTCGAACAAGGGCACCAGGGCCGGCGGCGGGGCCAGCGCCGCCACCGGCCGGGCCTCGGCCACCCCGGAGGCCCCCAGCTTCAGCAGCGCGTCGCGCCCGCTCGGGTCGCCGAGGTGCACCCCGGCCACGGCCAGGTGGAGGGCGGCCTGCTCGTCGGGCAGCAGCCGCAGGTCCGGCAGGTAGAAGGCGTCGGGGTCGATGCGGTAGCCGTACTGCTCCTGGCCGGCCACCGGCTCGGTGGCCACCGGGATGCCGTCCTCGCGCAACAGCCGCTTGTCGCGCTCGAACGCCTGGCGCCGGGCGTCGTGGCCCTCCGGGTAGCCGGGGACCTCGCGGGCGATCTCGTCGAGGGTGAGGGGCAGGGTGGCGTGCAGGAGCACCAGGACGAGATCGGTCAGGCGCTCCAGGCGGTCGAGGGTGGCCACCGACGCCAGCGTAGAGCGCACTGGACTGCCACCCCGCCTGGGGCCCCAACCCGGGCTCCTCCGGATGCGTGGGGCCCCTGCCCCACGCCGGCCGTCGGGGTCAGAAGAACCCGATGTGGCTGTGGCCAAAGGGCACGGGCGGGTGGGCCACGAGCAGGGTGGCGACCAAGCGGCTGCCCGGGTAGCTGAGCGCCACTACGGCCAGGCGGCCGGTGGCGTCGCCGATGGCCCCGTCCACCGCGGCGGCCGAGAAGTGGCCGGTGAAGGCCACCAGGCACACCCGCTGAGGTCGGGGGGCGGGGGCCGCCCGGGCCGCCCGGTAGAGGCGGGGGACGTCGGTGCGCATGGAGGACACGGTCAGCAGCCGCACGCCCAGCAGATGCCCGCGGCCGTGCACGGCGTGGTCGGCGTGGGGGAGGGCCACGTAGCACGCACTGTCGGCGGTGCCCAGGACGTTGCGCACC
>JASHWO010000241.1 GCA_030044045.1 Acidimicrobiales bacterium | reverse complement strand
GTGGCCAAGTTCACCGAGGGCGCGTGGGTGGTGGTGGTGGTCGGGCCGCTCCTCTACTGGGGACTCATACGGCTGCACCGCGAGTACGTGGCCGAGGCGGAGCAGCTCGAGGTGGGGGCGGCCCGGGCCACGGAAGCGCCGATCCTCCGCCGGCACGTGGTGGTGGTGCTGATCGACCGCCTGGACATGGCCACCGCCCGGGCCATCCAGTACGCCCGCACCCTCACGCCGGACGACGTGCGGGCCGTCCACTTCGACATCGACGACAAGGTCGCCCGGGAGCTGGAGGAGGAGTGGAGCCGGCTCGGTCTGTCCCGCCTCCCGCTGGACGTCGTCGACTGCCCCGACCGGCGCCTGGGTCGGGCGGCCATCGAGCTGGTGGCCGACGCCGTGGCCGACGGCGACACCGAGTGCACGGTCCTCCTGCCCCGCCGGGCCTTCGCCTCCGGGTGGCAGCGGGTCCTCCACGACCGGACGGCGGACAAGATCGCCGCCGTGGTGAGCCAGGTGGCCCACGTGAGCGCCACCATCGTTCCCTACGAGGTGCACGGCCGCTGGGCCGAGCGCGGCCGGCGCTACCGGAGGGTGGTCGAGAAGGCCGCCGCGGCCGCCGGGACGACCGCACCGCAGGACGGAACCCCAGCGCCCGTGGGATCCGCACCGCAGGACAGGGCGGCGACGCCCGATGGCCCGGCATCGCCCTTCGGGCCCACCGTTCCCGCGGCGACGGCGGCACCCGGTGCGGGCACGTTCGCCGCCGACCGGGCGCTGGCCCGCCGAGCCGCCGGTACCCGGCCCATCGCCGAGGTGGCCTGGCGGGAGCGGGTGCGGGTCGCCGGCCGGCTCAAGTCGGTGCGGGTGCAGCCTCGGGCCGGGACCTCGAACCTCGAGTGCACGCTGGCCGACGGCACCGGGAGCATCCTGCTCGTATTCCAGGGCCGCCCCCGCATCCCCGGCATCGAGCCCGGTGCCCGCCTGGTGGCCGAGGGGATGGTGGGGGCCTGGGGCCGCCGGCTGGCCATCCTGAACCCCGACTACGAGCTGGTGGGAGGGGACTGAAGCTGTTTCCCCGCCTGGGCACCCACTGTGGCCCCCTCGATGGCAGGCTCCCCCGCTGCGTGGGCTCCGGCCGCCCGGTGAGCGTCCGGAGTGGCTGGAGCGCCGGCCGTGGGAGGTTCTTGCTTCGCGGGCGGCGCAGTCGCTAACGTCCCCTCGGCCTCGGACGGTCGTCGCAACCCTGCGCGCCCGCACCCGTGGGTTCGTACGACGTCCCAGCAGCAGCGAGCGCCGGTGCTCGCGGCAGCCGCCCCCGTGGCGTGGGCAGGAAGAGAAAGGGAACACGCAGGCATGACCAACTCCCTCGTCGCAGAAGGGAGCTACCAGGCCTTCCACTTCAGCTCCGCCGACTGGGCCTGGCTGGTGGTGGCCCTGGTCGCCGGGGTTGTCGGCATCACCACCGGCCTCGTCCTCATGCGGGGCGTCCTGGCCGCCGACACGGGCACCGACAAGATGCGGGACATCGCCCGGGCCATCCAGGAGGGCGCCGAGGCCTTCTTGAAGCGGCAGTTCCGGACGATCCTCGTCATCGTGGTGCCCCTGGCCGTACTGATCTTCTTCACCGCCACCCAGGTCACCCGGCCGAACGGGACCGTGGCCCTGAACTTCGTCCACGCCGGCATCTACCGGGTGATCTGCTTCCTGTTCGGCGCTACCTTCTCCGGGCTGACCGGGTTCATCGGCATGTCCATCGCCGTCCGGGGCAACGTCCGCACGGCCGCCGCCGCCGCCCGGGGCGGGAAGATGGCTGGCGCGCTGCAGGTGGCCTTCCGCACCGGGGCCGTCACCGGCATGCTCTGCGTGGGGCTGGGGCTGCTGGGCGCCACGGCCATCGTCATGATCTTCCAGAACACGGCCACCGCCGTGCTGATCGGCTTCGCCTTCGGGGCCTCGTTGCTGGCCCTGTTCATGCGGGTCGGCGGGGGCATCTTCACCAAGGCCGCCGACGTCGGTGCCGACCTGGTGGGCAAGGTCGAGGCCGGCATCCCCGAGGACGACCCGCGGAACGCGGCGACCATCGCCGACAACGTGGGGGACAACGTGGGCGACTGCGCCGGCATGGCGGCCGACCTGTTCGAGTCCTACGAGATCACCATCATCTCGTCGCTGATCCTCGGCTACTCGGCCTTCCGCACCCTGCCCGGCCACCGCCTGGACCCCACCCCGGCCATCCTGTTCCCGCTGATCGTCCCGGCCATCGGCATCTTCGCCTCGGTGATCGGGGTGTACGCCGTCCGGGCCCGGAACAAGGACCGCAACGCCATGGCCCCCATCAACCGGGGCTTCTGGCTGTCGGCCCTCCTCACGGTGGTCGGGGCCTTCTTCGTGGCCCAGTACTACGTGCACGACCTCAAGGTGTTCTGGGCGGTGCTCACCGGGGTGGTGCTGGCCCTGGCGGCCAGCCAGATCACCGAGCAGTTCACCTCCACCGAGCGCAGCCCGGTGCGGGAGATCGCCGAGTCGGCCCGCACCGGCCCGGCCACCACCGTGCTCTCCGGCATCTCCATCGGCCTGGAGTCGTCGGTGTGGGCCATCATCGCCATCGCCATCGCCATTGGCGTGGCCATCGGGCTGGGCGGCGGCAACATCGAGCTCTCGCTCTACCTGGTGGCCCTGATCGGCATCGGGCTGCTGGCCACCACCGGGATGGTGGTGTCGGAGGACAGCTTCGGGCCGGTCTCCGACAACGCCGCCGGCGTGGCCGAGATGTCCGGCGAGTTCAGCGGCGAGGCCGAGCGCATCATGGTCAGCCTCGACGCCGTGGGCAACACCACCAAGGCCATCACCAAGGGCGTGGCCATCGGCTCGGCGGTGATCGCCGCCGTGGCCCTCTTCGCCTCGTTCATCGAGACGGTCGGGTCCCAGCTCCATCTGCCGACGGCCACCCTGTTCGACGACCGGCTCACCCAGATCAACGTCTCCAACCCGACCATCTTCATCGGGCTGCTCATCGGCGGCTCGATCGCCTTCCTCTTCTCCTCCCTGGCCATCCGGGCCGTCGGCCGCTCGGCCGGGACCGTGGTGCAGGAGGTGCGCCGGCAGTTCCGGGAGCACCCGGGGATCATGGACTACTCGGAGAAGCCGGAGTACGGCCGGGTCATCTCCATCTGCACCGCCGCCGCCCAGCGGGAGCTGGCCACCCCGGCCCTGCTGGCCATCCTGGCCCCGGTGATCGTGGGCTTCGGCATCAACTACCTGGCCTTGGGGGCCTTCCTGGCCGGGGCCATCCTGACCGGCCAGCTCATGGCCAACACCCTTTCGAACTCCGGCGGGGCCTGGGACAATGCCAAGAAGTTCATCGAGGACGGCAACGAGGGGGGCAAGGGCTCGGAGGCGCACAAGGCGGCGGTCATCGGGGACACCGTGGGCGACCCCTTCAAGGACACCGCCGGACCGGCGCTGAACCCGATGATCAAGGTGATGAACCTGGTGTCGCTCCTGGTGCTGCCGGCCGTCATCACCCTCCGCCACGACAACGGGGCCCGCTACGCCATCGCCGCCGGGGCGCTGGTGGTGTTGCTGGTGGCCATCGCCTTCTCCAAGCGCAAGGCGCCGGGCATGGGCGGCGGGGACGTGCCGGCGGCCGTCATGGCGTCGCCCGTCCCGCCGGTCGTCGCCGACTGACCGCCTATGGGGAAGGCCCTGGTGATCGTGGAGTCCCCGGCCAAGGCCCGGACCATCGGCGGCCTGCTGGGGCCGGGCTTCGTGGTGGAGTCCTCCATCGGCCACGTCCGGGACCTGCCCCGGGGGGCCGACGAGGTGCCCGCCGCGTACAAGGGCGAGGGCTGGGCCCGGCTCGGGGTAGACGTCGACAACGGCTTCAAGCCGCTGTACGTGGTGTCCCCGGACAAGCGGTCGGTGGTCACCAACCTGAAGCGGCTCCTGAAGGACGCCGACGAGCTCTACCTGGCCACGGACGAGGACCGCGAGGGCGAGTCGATCGCCTGGCATCTCTTCGAGGTGCTCTCGCCCACCGTGCCGGTGAAGCGCATGGTGTTCCACGAGATCACCCCGGCGGCCATCCGCCGGGCGGTGGACGAGTGGCGGGAGCTCGACCGCCGGCTGGTCGACGCCCAGGAGGCCCGTCGCATCCTCGACCGCCTCTACGGCTACGAGGTCTCCCCCGTTCTCTGGAAGAAGGTCATGCCCCGCCTGTCGGCCGGCCGGGTGCAGAGCGTGGCCACCCGCATGGTGGTCGAGCGGGAGCGGGCCCGCATGCGGTTCCGCTCCGCCACCTGGTGGGGGGTGGAGGGCACCTTCGCCGTCGAGACCACCACCACCGAGGCCGCCGGCCGGTTCACCGCCTCGTTGGTGGCCCTGGACGGGACCCCGCTGGCCACCGGCCGCGACTTCACGGCCACCGGCGAGCAGGCCAGCGCCGGCAGCGTGCGGGTGCTGGCCGAGGTCGAGGCCCGGGCCCTGGCCGATGGGTTGGTCGACCGGCCGTTCACCGTGCGCTCGGTCACCGAGAAGCCCTTCCGCCGCTCGCCGGCGCCGCCCTTCATGACCTCCACCCTCCAGCAAGAGGCCGGGCGGAAGCTGCGCTTCAGCGCCCAGCGGGCCATGCAGGTGGCCCAGCGCCTCTACGAGCAGGGCTGGATCACCTACATGCGGACCGACTCGACCACCCTGTCGGACGAGGCCCTGCAGGCCGCCCGCTCGCAGGCCACGTCCCTCTACGGCCCCGAGTACGTGCCCCAGGCGCCCCGCCGCTACGAGCGCAAGGTCAAGAACGCTCAGGAGGCCCACGAGGCCATCCGGCCGGCGGGGGACGCCTTCCGCACCCCCGAGGAGGCGGCCCGCTCGCTGCACGGGGACGAGCTCCGCCTGTACGACCTGATCTGGAAGCGCACGGTGGCCTCCCAGATGGCCGACGCCACCGGCACCAGCGCCCAGGTGCGGCTGGCCGGCGACATGCCAGGGGACGCGCCGCTGCTGGCCGGGGTCCGGGCTGAGCTGTCGGCCAGCGGGCGGGTGATCGCCTTCCCCGGGTTCCTGCGGGCCTACGTGGAGGGCGAGGACGACCCGGAGGCCGAGCTGGCCGACCGCGAGGTGGTGCTGCCTCCGCTGGCCGAGGGCGACCCGGTGACCCCGCTCGACTTCGAGCCGGGGTCGCACAGCACCCAGCCGCCGGCCCGCTACACCGAGGCGTCGCTGGTCAAGGCCATGGAGGAGCTGGGGGTGGGCCGGCCGTCGACCTATGCCAGCGTGATCGCCACCATCCTCGACCGGGGCTACGTCTGGAAGAAGGGCTCGGCGTTGGTGCCCAGCTTCACCGCCTTCGCCGTGGTGGGGTTGCTCGAGCGCTACTTCGGCGACCTGGTCGACTACGGCTTCACCGCCGCCATGGAGAACGACCTGGACGAGATCGCCGGGGGCCGGGAGGAGGCCCTGCCCTGGCTGACCCGGTTCTACTTCGGGCGCGGCAACGGCTCGGGTGGGCCGGCGGGCGGCACAGCCGGTGTGGGGCAGGGGCCCCACACATCGGAGGAGCCAGGGGTTGGGGCCCCTGGCGGGCCGGGCGGCACAGCCGGTGTGGGGCTGAAGGCGGCCGTGGCCACCCACCTGGGCCAGATCGACGCCCGGGAGATCAACTCCATCCCCCTCGGCCCCGACGCCGAGGGCCGCGAGCTGGTGGTGCGGGTCGGCCGCTACGGCCCCTACCTGCAGCGGGGCGACGACCGGGCCTCCATCCCCGACGACCTGGCCCCCGACGAGCTCACCCTGGACCGGGCCGAGGAGCTGCTGGCCGCGCCGTCCAACGACCGGGTGCTGGGCGACGACCCCGACACCGGGCTGCCGGTGCAGGTGCGGGCCGGGCGGTTCGGCCCCTACGTCCAGCTCGGCGAGGCGGTCGAGGGCGGGGCCAAGCCCCGGACGTCGTCGCTCTTCGCCTCCATGTCCCCGGCCACCCTCACCCTGGAGCAGGCGCTCGAGCTGCTCCGCATCCCCCGGGTGGTGGGCACCGACCCCGAGACCGGGGAGGAGGTGGTGGCCCACAACGGGAAGTTCGGCCCCTACCTGAAGCGGGGCACGGACACCCGCAGCCTGACCAGCGAGGACCAGCTCCTGACGGTGACCCTGGACGAGGCCCGGGCCGTCTTCGCCCAGCCGAAGACCCGGCGGGGCCGGGGCGCGGCGGCGGCCCCACTGCGCGAGCTCGGGCCTGATCCGGACACCGGCTTGCCGGTGGTGTTGCGGGAGGGGCGGTTCGGGCCGTACGTGACGGACGGGACCACCAACGCCTCGTTGCGCAAGGGCGACGACGTGGAGCGGATCACCGTCGAGCGGGCGGCCGAGCTGCTGGCCGAGCGGCGGGCGGCCGGGCCGTCGACCCGCCGCCGGGCCGGCGGGGCCAAGAAGGCGGTGAAGAAGGCTGCCGGCGCCAAGAAGGCGACCGTGAAGAGGACCGCCGCCAAGAAGGCCGCCCCGAAGAAGGCCGCCCCCGAGCAGGAGGGATGAGCACGACGGCCGGCGTGGGGCCGGGGCCCCACGCAGCGGAGGAGCCCGGGTTGGGGCGCCCGGGCGGGCAATGAGCACGAGCCGCCTGATCGCCCTGGAGGGGGTCGACGGCTGCGGGAAGTCCACCCAGGCCCGCCTCCTGGCCGGGGCCCTGGGCGCCGGCACCGTGCTGACCCACGAGCCGGGGGCCACCGCGGTGGGCCGGGCCCTGCGGGCCCTGGTGCTCGATCCCGCCGGCCCGGCACCGGTGCCCCGGGCCGAGGCGCTGCTGATGGCGGCCGACCGGGCCCAGCACGTGGAGGAGGTGGTGTGCCCGGCCCTGGACGGCGGGCGCTGGGTGGTCACCGACCGTTACGCCGGGTCCACCCTGGCCTACCAGGGCTGGGGCCGGGGCCTGCCCGTCGAGCCCCTGGGCCAGGTGGTGGCCTGGGCCGCCGGCGGGCTGGCGGCCGACCTGTCGGTGCTGCTCGACGTGGGGCCGGACGTGGCCCGGGCCCGGCTGGGCCGGGTGGCGCCGGACCGGCTGGAGGGGCTCGACGCCGGGTTCCACGCCCGGGTGCGCCAGGGCTTCCTGTCCCTGGCCCGGTCCGATCCCGACCGGTGGGCCGTGGTCGACGGGTCCGGCGAGGTGCCGGCCGTCGCCGGGCAGGTGGCCGCCGCCGTGCGGGAGCGGCTGGGATGGCCGGCGTGACGGCGAGCTTCCGATGGCCGGTAGGGCTGCGCCTGCCGGCGCGAGGACGTTTCCGCGGGAACGCGTTGGGGTGGACGGCGTGACCGGCGGCCCGGTGCCGGGCGGGGA
>JASHWO010000240.1 GCA_030044045.1 Acidimicrobiales bacterium | reverse complement strand
CCAACCCCCCGATCGCGGCGACCAACCCCAGGTAAGCGCCCAGGTTCCAGTTCGGCTGCGGGCCGACGCGGAGGAGGCACTGCGCCTGATGGCATCTCGCCAGCCTCCTGCCGGAGCGTCGAACGCGAAGGCGATGCTGGGTGGGCCATCGGCGGCGGGCGGTACTCGGGATGATCCTCTGGCGGATACCACCTGTCGTTCGAGGCTTGCCACCATCCTGGACCGCCGGCGGTGTCAGAGCATCACGAACCCCCTCTCGTTTGTCAGCGTATACCTAGAGAGAAATTCTAGATAATTCCACCGTCTAGTGTGAATCTTACCATGGAATTGACTACCGATCCGGTCGACATCACATCAAAGAGGATGGTACAATAGCCTGCTAATTTCCCTGACGTGGGTCGAGGAGTACACTGCTGACCGGGCAAGGGTTTCCCATAGGCGGCGGCAGGGTCACCGGCAATGGAGAGCCAGCGATGCGGCCACCGGCGGGGCGGGGTCGAGCACGCGGAGGACAGGACGCCGTGGTGATGGACGAGGGGGGCGACGATCTGGGCCTCCCGGCGGAAGCGGGCGCGAGCCGCCTCGTCGGCCCAGTCGCCGGTCAGGTACTTGGCAGCGACAAGGGTCCCGTCGGGGTACCGGGCAAGGACGACGGGCCCGACCCGCCCCGGCCGAGCACGCCCGGCACCTGGTAGCCGGCGAGTCCCGGCGTCCCGGTCACGTCCTCACGTCCCTGATGGGCCGGGGTCACGCCGGTGGCGTAGCTCAGCCGGAGGTGCTCTCGGGGCCGGGACGCAGTTCTGCCCGGTGCTAACGTCCGGGCCAGTTCCTGAAGGCACCAGGGCGTCGGGCGGACATCGTGAACAGAGGGGGCCGAGGTCATGTACTGCCAGCAGTGTGGAAATGAGGTCGGGCCGTCGGGTCGGTTCTGCCCGGCCTGCGGGGCGTCCGTGCCGGCGAAGCCCCTTCCGCCGCCCCCGGCGCCGGCCACCGAGCCGTCCGGCCAGGCCGGGCCCCCTTCCGCCCCGACGTACCCGGTCACCTTCGACATCAAGCGACTGGCCACCGGCGACATCGTCGTGGGCGCGTCGGCGATCGTGGTCTTCGTCATGCTCTTCCTCCCCTGGTTCAGCGTCAGCCTCGACGGCTTCGACACCTACACCCTCGACGGCCTGTACCAGGGCTGGATGTACCTCGTGCTCATCCTGGCCATCGCCACCGTCGCCTACCTGCTGGTCCGGGCCACGATCCCCGTGGTGCGCCTCCCCTTCCCCCACTGGCAGCTGCTGACGGCGGCCACCGGCCTCGCCTTCGTCCTCACCCTGGTCGGCGTCCTGGCCAAGCCGGCGGGAACGACCTACTCGTGGGGCGGGTTCGTCGCACTGGCCGGCACGGTCGCGGCGATCGTGGGAGCGGTCGTCCGGCGCAACGAGCCCGAGCACCTTGCCGGCACCGCCGGCGGCCATGTGCACCACGGGGTCGGGGGCCAGTACGCCGCCGGCGGCGGTCCCTACGCCGCCGGGGGGAGCCCGGCCACCAATCCCCCCGCCCGCCCGGCGCCGCCGGCTGCCGGCTCCTCCTTCCTGGCACCGTCGCCGCCCGCCACCGCCTCGGGCCCGGAGCCGGCCCCCACGGTCGACGAGCCCGCCGCGTCGGAACCGCGGGCCGGCCACTGTTCGTCTTGCGGAGCCGACAATCCGGTCGGCAACGCGTTCTGCCGCTCCTGCGGCCAGGCCCTCGCCGCCACCGCGGACTGATCGAGAAAAACAACGCGGTGCGGTCGTCGTGACCGACCGCGGGCGACCGATCGCCAAGACGGTCCCACTGGAAGAGCAGGGAGGGTACGCGTCGCTGCTCGCCCAGGGTCGGATCGCTCCGGGATCCGGTCGGTCGATGGCCGCGGTCCTACGGGACCTCGACGCAGACCTCCCGCCGGAAGGGTCCTCTGTCTCGGAGGCGCCGGCCGCGTGGCGCGCCGAAGAACGCTGACGAGACGATCTGGCACCTGGACACCGCCGCCGAGCACGTGCTGGGCCGTGGGGTCATTGCGGCCCGGGTCGCCGGGGCGCGGCGTCGGCCTGGCGTCCCGGCTCGGGCGCCGGCTCTGTCGCCACCTCCGACACCTCGGTGACGACCGTGGTGCGGAAGCCCAGGGTGGTCTCCCTGGCCCCGGCCGCCTCGGCCGCCCAGTAGACCACCATGACCTGGCCGGCGGCCGGCCCCTCCAGCCCGCTGAACCGGCGCCAGATGCCGTCCTGGGGCTGGGTGTCCGCCGGGCCGTGCCGGCCGTGCACGCGGCGGATGCGCATCCCGGCCCGGTCGACGTCGTAGACCGAACCGGACTCGGTGCGCACCCGCAACATCCGGGGGAGTCTACGGCCCGGCCTCCCGGGGAACCATCCACCTTCCCTCGCTGACCTGGCTCGTTTGACTAGCCTGCAGCACGCGATGGAACGGACGGCGGATCCGACCTGGTGCCGGGTGCTGCAGGTCCGGCCACCCGGCCGAGCGGCCGGCTCACAGCCATGATCCGCCGGGAACTGCGGGACCTGGCCCGCCTGTACGGCCGGTCCTGGTGGCGGTTGGGCCTGGTCGTGCTCCTGACCGGCCTGGGGCTGGGGCTGGCCGCCTGGCTGGGGTCGCTGGTGTTCCGCCAGCTGCCCCACCTGTTCCCGTCGATGATGGTCCACGGCCGGTTGACCACCTCGGGCATGATCGCCGTCACGGCGGTGGCCACCGGCTTCCTGGCCCTGGTCGGGGGACCACTGGCCTTCGGCGGCATGGGGGCGGCGGCCCGGGTGACCGACGACTCCCTGGCCCGGCGCCGGCCCCGGGTGCTCCGCTCCGTAGTGGCCGGGGTGCGGCACAGCCCCTCCTCGACCGTCGGGGCGATGCTGGCGGTGGCCGGCTTCGCCGCCCTGGCCCTCCTGAGCCCGGTCGTCTCGGTGGCCGGGATCCTGGGCCTCCTGCTCACCCCGGTACGCCACCTGGTACGCCGCCGGTGGCCGGGCGCCCTGCGGCGCTGGCCGTCGGTCAAGACCCTGGTGGTGCTGGCCATCCCGCTGGCTGCCGCCGCGCTGTGGGCCGCCCGCTGCTCCCTGGTGGTCCCGGCCAACGTGCTGGCCGACCCGCCGGCGGGGCGGCGGAGCGTGGCCGCCCTCCGGCGGAGCGCCGGCGCCGTCCGGGGCCGGTGGGGAACGGTGACCGCCTCGATGATCGGTGCGGTGGTGGCTGGGGTGGCGGCCGCGGCCGGGCTCACCTGGGTCGGCTACCAGATCGACCGCACCGGGGGGGCGGTCGTCGGGGAGATGCTGGGGCAGCTCCTGTTCCTGGGCCTGCCGGTCGCCGTCGCCACCGTCCTGCTCCGGCTGGGCGAGGCGGCCGATCCCGGTCCGGGGTCGCCGGCGGCCGGTGGGGGCGGGCCGGCGGGGGCGGGGCCGTACAGCCCGACCGCCCCCTACGCGGTGGACGCCGGCCCGGAGCCACCGGCGTTCCTGCACCACCCGGACCCGGCGATGATGACTCCCTGGCGGCTCCGCCACCGACGCACGGCCTTCTTCCTCTCGTTCGTCCTCGCCTGTACCACCACGGTGTCAGTCATCTCGGTGGCGGTGGTGACCGGGCCGGCGGCCCAGGCCGGGGCCAGCACATCGCCGCCGTCGATCACGTTGACGGTGAACACCAGCGCCGACGACACCACAGCCACCGCGCTGGCGACCGGGGAGACCGCCTGCTTCAGCGGTTCCGGGACATGCACCTTCCGGGCGGCGGTGGCCGAGGCCACAGCCCTGGCCAAGGGCGGCGGGTACGGCGCGATCACCGTCACGTTCGCCGGGAACACGACGGTGGACCTCACCGCGGGGAGCCCGGTGGTCTACACAGCTCTCTCCGCCCCCGGGACAGGCACGCTGACTATCGACGGCGCCGGCCACGAGGTGGTGCTCGACGGAGGGGGGGCCACCCAGATACTGCGCGTCAAGGCGAGATGGACAGTGGCCATCGAGGGCCTGGAATTCCAGCACGGGCGGGCGACAGTGGCGGCCGGGCAGCAGGTGACGGCCGCCGGCGCCCTGGACCTGGTCGTCCCCGAGGCCCAGGGCCACCTGACCGACGACACCTTCGACCACGACACCAGCAACCGGGTCGGCGCCGTCCTGACCAGCGGTCCGGTGACCGTGGAGAACAGCACCTTCTTCACAGACTCGGCCACACAGGCCGGATCCACACCGTACGGGGACGCCGCCGACCTCTACGACGGCTTCGGCGACGACACGCTGGTCAACGACAGCTTCGTCACAGCCGCCGGCGGCTCGCTCTACGCCACAGGGTCGTCGGGGAGCTCGGTGGTGGTGGACAACGACTACTTCTCCTCCCACAACGGCGGCGGCTTCTACTGCGACGGCTACTACGGGATGTCGGCCTTCCGCGGCTACGACAACGTGGTCACCGGGAGTGATACGAGCTGCCCCGGGGCGACGACAGGGGGCAGCGCCCCCGGCCTGGTCTCCTTCGGCACCTACGGCACCGGGGTGCCTCCGACGGTGGCCCTGCTGCCCGGTAGCCCGGCGATCGGCGTGGCCGGCAAGACAGCCGCCACCACAGCCAGCGACGCCTGCCCGGCCGAAGGCGAGAACGGCGTGAGCCGCCCGGCCACCGGCTGCGACGCCGGGGCCTTCCAACACGGCACCGCCACCACGGTGACCGTCGGGGTCCTGGGCTCCGACACAACGTCGGTCACCGCCGTCACATACGGGACATCGTTCCGCCTGCAGGCCACCGTGGCCCTGGTGGCCGACCCGGTGGTGCCGCAGGGGACAGTACAGTTCTCGATCGACGGCAAGAAGGTGGGCACCCCCCAGCACCTCTCTCCCGGCGGCACCACAGTGGCCGACGCCGTGGCCACCCTGGCGGTGCCCTCGGGGACATACGGGCCGCTGGCCCTGACAGCTGGCCCCCACACGGTGACGGCCAGCTTCGTCACCTCGACAGCCGGAGAGTTCGCCACGTCGACCAGCGTCGCACCCCAGTTCGTCCTCACCGTGAACGGAACGGCCAGCCGCGTGGTCCTGCTGTCCTCGGCCAACCCGGCAGCCGAGGGCACGGCCGTGACCCTCACGGTCCAGGTCACCGGGAACGGCGTGATCGCCCCCACCGGCAAGGTCTCGATCACCGACGTGGTGGGGGGCGCCAGTACCGCCGTGGCCGCCACACTGCCCCTGGACATCACAGGCGAGGCCACCTTCACCACCCACGCGCTCCCGGTCGGCCCCCAGTCCCTCTACGCCGTGTACGGCGGCGACACCGACAACGGCGCCGGCCGGTCGCCGACACTGACCCAGGACGTACAGGGTCCGAGCACCCTCACGCTGACGCCGTCGGCGCTGACAACCACCTACGGGTCGACAGTGACCCTGACGGCCACCGTGCCCGAGTCAGGGACCACGGTGCCGACCGGCACAGTGGTGATCCTGGCCGGGACCACCGAGCTGGGTCTCATGCCCCTGAGCGGCGGCTCGGCCCACCTGACCACGCACACGCTCCCGGTGGGTGCCGACACCATCACGGCCACCTACTCCGGTGACCAGTACTACGCCCCGGTCCCGCAGGCGACAGCGGCGTCGACGACGGTCGCCGTGGCCACGGCCACCACCACCACGGACCTGGCCCTGACGATCGGGGGCGCGCCGGCCACCCAGGCCGCCTACGGGGTGCCGGTGACGCTGACGGCGACGGTGACCAATACCGGCAGCGCCGCAGCGCCAACCGGCACAGTGGACTTCACCGTCGGCGGCAAGACGGTGGGCACGGTGGCGTTGGCGCCGGGCTCACCGGTGGGGGGCCAGGGCACCGCCACGGCCACCGACACCACGGTGGCCGGTGACCTGCCGGTGGGCACCGACCAGGTGGAGGCGACCCTGGTGCCGGGCACGGGGTTCGTTGCCAGCACCGCCACGGCTGCGACATTCACCGTGTCGTCCACCGGCACGACGGTGACCGTCACCTCGGGCGCGCCCAAGGCGGCGTTCGGCCAGACGGTCACACTGACCGCCACGGTGGCGGCGTCGGGCGGCTCGGTGGCCGTGCCCGTCGGCTCGGTCAC
>JASHWO010000239.1 GCA_030044045.1 Acidimicrobiales bacterium | reverse complement strand
GGGCGCTGAGCGCAGGCACCTTGACGTTCCCGGTGACCCACGAGTCGAACCGCGGCTCCACAGAGACAATCATCTTCCGCCTGGTGCCCGGGACGGAGGCTGCCGGTCAGGTGACGTCCAGCGGGTTGGTCACGATCACTGCGCAGCTACAGGCGATCGTCCACATCACCGTGCCATTGAACCTGGCCTGCACGTCGACGCCGATCACAGTAAAACTCGCATCATCGAGTCCCTACGACGCATCGACCGGTGACGTCACGGTGACAGACTCCACGTTCACCATCCCTCAGTTCACAGCCAACTACACATACACAGGCCTCAAGTGCGGTGCTGCACTTGGGACAATCAACAAGACATTTTCCGGCGCCACCGGAAACAAGTTCGCCCTCAATCTCCATGGCACGCTGGTAGTCCCGCCGAGCCCGACCCGGACATCCGTTACGACGCTCACCGCGTCTTCAGCCGCAGGTATTGTTGGGCAGACAACGACGCTCACCGCCACGGTCTCGCCCTCGTCGGCCAGTGGTCACGTTACGTTCTTCACAAGCACAAAAAGTATTGCGACAGTGCCGGTGTCGAGCGGCATCGCCCAGTACAAGACGAAGGCACTGCCAGTGGGCAGCGATCACCTCAAAGCAACGTACAGCGGGAACGGGACCTTCAAGCCCAGCACCGGCATGTTGACCTATCTCGTCAAGACAGCTCCAGGTTTCAGCGTCAATTATCCGTCGGTGGTGGTGGCCGGGGCGGCACCGACTATGTTCGGCGGTGGCGTCTCCGACCCGGTAGGTGGGCCGACACTGGCGAACGTCCGACTCGACTTCACACTGTACGCAACCAAGTACCTCACAGCACTGAGCAGCACACAGGTCAGTCTCCTCGTTTGCACGACAGCAGCCTATGCGGCCTGCACGGCGAATATTCTCACGGGAAAGATCACAACGCCGCGGACACACATCACCGGTGTGTACGGCGGTGTAGGCGGCAACAGCGGCTTCAGCCTCACCCCGGGCACCCAGATACCGCTCTACTTCAAGCTATCGGAAGCGAGTGGCTCGGGGATCGCCCCCCTCACGATCACGACCGACCTCGTGCAGGTCACAGGTAGTGGCTCCAAGGTGCTGGCGACATTTGAGAGCACGAAGTCAGTGGTCGACCTGACCCGGACAAGTCGTACAGCCACCACAATCAGGGCCGTGGTGACAGGGGCAGGCGGCGACCACACGTACCAAGGCTACGGCGTTGACTTTAGGGTGACAATCACCCACGCGGAGCGTGGCCCGACACCAACGGGGACGATAACCATCTATCGCACATCGATGATCACAGGACATCTCGTGCAGACGGCGTTGGGAGCTTACCCCGTCACACGATTGATGGATGGAGTTGGCGTCGAGGTCAATACGGAGACATGGCCGCTTGGCACGTCGAAGATCACGGACGTCTACTCGGGCGATACCTACTACCTACCACCCAGCACCCCTCCATCGGTGACATTCACGATCACACCGGCCCCGAGCGGAACGAAGTATACCTGTGGATATACACTTGAGTTTCTTACATCTCATTTTACAGCTCATGGGATAGGGCTAATTGTTACCGGCATCAATACAGTAACCCTTCCTGCGTCTGCGCTCGCCGGAAGTACCGTTCATACGACGTTTACTGTGACAATGGATATCGATGCGACGACTCCGATGTCAGAGGTTGCAGAAGAACCTACTTCGGAGTCGGTCAATTTCACGCTCTCTCCCACGGGTCTGGCGACCACATCCCTGCCGACAGGTGGGACCCCGATGAAGGTCAACGATGGGGTCGCGTTCGATTCCACGACCCACACCCTGTATGTGGCGTCAGCTGAGTCAAGCGTCGTCGGAGTCATCACAGCCGACACCCAGAAGGTCGAACGAACCATTCCCGTCGGATCAACACCCAGATCAGTCGTGTTCGATCCTGACAACAACCTGATCTACGTGATCAGTAATGGTTCCTCATCCGTGTCGATGATCACAACTACGAAGAACGTGATCGTCGGGACGATCACGCTCCCGGGCGCACCGGTTTCGGAGGCGTTCGACGGCGTGACGAACAAGCTGTACGTGGCCATTCCGAAGTCCACAACATTGGTCGTCGTCACAACCGCAACGAATACGATCGGTTTGCCGATCAAAGTAAGGAAAGGCGCTCGCGATATTACGGTGGCCGCCACAACGAACACGATCTACGCGGTGTTCAACACAGGTAGTACGACAGGGACGCTGTACGTCGTCACAGGGAATACGGTGGTGAAGATCCTCTCCGGCACCAGCACCACCAAGGGGCTTGAAAACGCAACAGGAGTTGCTGTAGATCCGGTGACCCATAAGATTTATGTCTCAGGGTCGAGTCCGACAAAGGTGACAATCATCACAGGGAACTCCTACACCCATACATCATCGATGCATGTCAGGACAGCGTCGAATATAGCCGTCGACGTGACAACGGATACGGTATACGTTCAGTCCACCGATAGTAGTTTGATTCTCATTACAGGTTCGACGCATACCACAAAGACACTCTCTCTGAGCGTGAAGGGATTTTCGATTGATCCAGCGTCGGACACGGTCTATGTCGGTGGCAACTTCACAGTGTCGATCGTGACGGGAGGGCAGACGCCCGTCGCCTCGACGATTTCGACGGTTGGGTCGAAAGGAAATTTCACAGGACTGCATGCCTTGACAGCGTCCGCATCCTACGCTGTCGGGGGGACACTGACGTTGCCGACTTCGGCGGGAGTGACTCCAGTGAGCCTACCGAAGTTGCAAATTCAGATCCCGGGATTGTTATCGATAACAATTACATGCGTACCGATCTCGGATTCGGCGATCATCGGCACCATCGACGTCCTCCCCAAGGCCAAGCCCACCGTCACCACCCAGCCCACCTCCCAGGCGGCCAACGCCGGCACAGCCGCCACCTTCACGGCGGCGGCCAGCGGTGAGCCCGCACCCAGCGTCCAGTGGCAGTCGTCCACCAACGGCGCCACATGGGTGAACATCACCGGGGCCACGGCCACGAGCTACACCACCCCGGCCACCACGGCGGCGGAGAACGGCACCGACTACCGAGCCGTCTTCACCAACACATCGGGCACAGTGGCCACGACAGCGGCCACCCTCACGGTCGACGTGGCCCCGACGGTCACCACGCAGCCTTCCTCGGCCGCGGTGACGGCCGGCACCCCGGTCTCCTTCACGGCAGGGGCCACCGCCCGCCCGGCGGCCAGCGTCCAGTGGCAGGTGTCTTCTGACGGGGGCAAGACCTTCACCAACGTGGCCGGGGCGACGAGCACCACGCTCACCTTCGCCCCGACCAAGACACAGGGCACAGACCAGTACCGGGCCGTCTTCACCAACACGCTGGGCTCGGCCACCACCAACGCAGCCACCCTGACCGTCACCACCACCGGCTACCGCCTCTTCGGCTCCGACGGTGCGGTCTACGACTTCGGCACCGCCCCCTTCTACGGCTCCATGGGCGGCCAACCGCTCAACGCCCCGGTGGTGGGAGCGGCCGACACGCCCACAAACAAGGGCTACTGGGAGGTAGCCAGTGACGGCGGCATCTTCGCCTTCGGCACCGCCGGCTTCTACGGCTCCATGGGTGGCCAGCCGCTCAACCAGCCCGTGGTCGGCATGGCGGCCACCCCCACAGGCAAGGGCTACTGGGAGGTGGCCAAGGACGGGGGCATCTTCGCCTTCGGATCGGCCCAGTTCTACGGCTCGATGGGCGGCAAACCCCTCAACCAGCCGATCGTGGGCATGGCGGCTACCCCCACAGGGAAGGGCTACTGGCTGGTGGCCAGCGACGGGGGCGTCTTCGCCTTCGGTTCGGCCCAGTTCTTCGGCTCCACCGGGTCGATGACCCTGGCCCAGCCGATCACCGCCATGGCCCCCACGCCGACAGGAAAGGGCTACTGGCTGGTGGCCAAGGACGGGGGCGTCTTCGCCTTCGGTGCCGCGCCCTTCGAGGGCTCGGCCGCCGGGGGCACCGCCGGGCCGTATCTCTCCATGGCGGCGGCCCCGACAGGTCATGGCTACTGGCTGGCCGGGGCCTTCGGGGCGGTGACCGCCTTCGGCACGGCCCCGTTGGCCGGTTCCATGGCCGGCCAGGTGCTCAACGCCCCGGTGGTGGCCGTCACCGCCGGCTAGGACGCAGCCCCCCGGCCCGGGCTCCCTCGTGATCGGGAGCCCGGGCCGGTGGTGGCGCACGACTCGACAGCACGACTCGACAGGCAGTCAACCGACAGCAGTCACTGGACCAGGCAGTCAACAGGACGAACGAAGGGAAGAACGTGGGACGCAGTGCAACCAACACCCGCCGGCGGGGGCTCGCCGGCCTCCTGGCCATCGTGGTGGCCCTGGCCGGGGGCGGGACCCTCGGCCTGGTGGGCGCCGGGGCCACGGCCGGGCTCAGTGCCAGCGTGGCCGGGGCCACCAGCACCAGCTTCACAATGACCTGCCACCTGGGGTTGGCCCCGATCATCACAACAGCCACCTTCAAGGCCACGCTCAAAGGCTCGCTCCCCTCCTCGGCCACGGCCGGCCAGTCCCTCACCCTCACCGGCTACGGCGCCTCCCTGGTCATCCCCCAGGCCTTCACCACACTGGGGGCCACAATCACACTGAGCGGGACCATCGACCTCGACCTCACCGCCACCGGCGCCACGCCCGCTTCGCAGGCCTCCACCCTCACCATCCCCCACACCACCCTCGTGAAGGGCACCGCCCCGACGGTCACACTGACCGGCACCGTCGGCTCCTTCACCGCCGGGGCCACAGGGGGAGCGGCCACCATCACGTCGGCCACCACGGCCAGCCTCTACCCGGTCGTGAACGGCACGGCGCTCGGCACAGGCAAGGCCTACCCCTGCACCCTGCCGGCCACGGAGATCGCCAAGGTCACAGCCTCGGCCCCCACCACCACGGTCACGGGCGTGCTGCCCAACGCCGGGCCCCTGGCCGGGGGCACCACCACCGTGGTGACCGGCACCGGGTTCACCGGGGCGACGGCCGTCGCCTTCGGCACCACGGCGGCGACGAGCTTCACCGTGACATCGGGCACCCAGATCACCGCCACCGTGCCGGCCCATTCAGCCGGCACGGTGGATGTGACGGTGACCTCGCCCGAGGGGACCTCGGCCACCAGCGCGGCCGACCACTTCACCTACACCGCCGGGCCCATCGTGACCGGGGTGCAGCCAAACTACGGCCCGCGTTCGGGGGGCACCGCGGTGACTATCACCGGGCTGCAGCTGGCCGGGGCCACCACAGTGGCCTTCGGGCTCACCGGGGCCACCACAGTCAAGGTCACATCGACAACGACCATCACCGCGGTGTCCCCGGCCCATTCGAGCGCCGTGGTGACAGTGACCGTGACCAACCCCAAGGGCACCTCGATCACCTCGACCCAGGACCGCTTCACCTACGGCATCCCCGGCTACTACGAGGTGGCCAGTGACGGGGGCATCTTCGCCTTCGGCACCGTCGCCTTCTACGGCTCCATGGGCGGCCAAGCCCTCAACGCCCCCATCGTCGCCATGGCCACCACCCCCACAGGCAAGGGCTACTGGGAGGTGGCCAGTGACGGCGGGGTCTTCGCCTTCGGCACCGCCGGTTTCTACGGCTCCATGGGCGGACAGGCGCTCAACGCCCCGATCGTGGGCATGGCGGCCACCCCCACAGGCAAGGGCTACTGGCTGGTGGCCAGTGACGGGGGCATCTTCAGTTTCGGATCGGCCCAGTTCTTCGGCTCCACCGGGGCGGTGCCGCTGACAGCCCCGGTCACCGACCTGGTGGCCAACCCCACCGGCACCGGTTACTGGGAGATCGGCGCCACAGGGACCATCTACGCCTTCGGCACACCCGGCCTGTTCGGCTCCATGGGCGGGCGGGCGCTCAACGCCCCCATCGTGGGGGCGGCCGCCACCCCCGCCTTCTACGGCGACTGGGAGGTGGCTAGCGACGGGGGCATCTTCAGTTTCGGCGACGCCGCCTTCTTCGGTTCCATGGGGGGCCAGCCCCTCAACGCCCCGGTGGTGGGGATGGCCCCTTCCCCCGGCGGCCAGGGCACTGCCACATCTCCCGCCTCCGGCTACTGGGAGGTGGCCGCAGATGGCGGCATCTTTGCCTTCGGCACCGCCCCCTTCTACGGATCGATGGGCGGCAAGGCGCTCAACGCCCCGGTGGTGGGGATGGCGGTGGCCTAGGGGCACCCCCAGACATCGCGAGCCGGCCGAGCGCACCCGTGTCCCTGTGGTGCCTCGCCGGTTGGCGTGGCGCTGGCCCCCCGATTGCTAACCCCCTCGGGGGGCCAGCGCCGGTTCTAGCAGCGGGGGACGACCCCCGAAGGGAAGGGCGAAGAGCAGGTGGGACCGCGGCGGAGCGGGTCCGGTGCACCAGGGCAGGGGCGCGGCGCCACGGCCACGACGAGACCGGGATCTCTGGCGCGCCCACCCACCCGCGCCACCCGCCGCCAGCACATGGCCAGCGTCTTTTTCTCCATGGCCGGGGTCTCGGGCTGCTACGGGGTGGCCATTGCCGACCTGTGCCGCAGAGTGGGGGTCTCCAACCGCGCCTTCTACCAGACATTCAGTGGCAAAGAGGAGTGCTTCGTGCTGGGGTTCGACCTACTCGTCACCCCCCTGCTCGACCGGGCCGAGGAAGCCTTCGAGCAGACCCAGGGCTCCTGGGCACAGCGCCTGGGGGCCGGGCTCCAGGTGATCATGACCACGCTGGCCGCCGACCCCCCCGCCGCCCGTTCGTGCGTCCTCGAGACGTTCAGTGCCGGGCCCGACGCCCTCGAGCACCTGCGGGCGGTGATCGTGCGCACCCAGGCGGTGTTCGGCTGCACCCGGGGGGGCCTGGTGCTGCCCGCCCTGGGCGGTGATCCCCTGTGCTCGATGCACGTCGGGGCCCTCCTCGGTCCGGTCCAGGGGTATCTGCGGGCCGACCAGGCCGACCGGCTCCCCGAGCTGGTGCCGGGGTTCGTCTCGTTCCTGGTGCGGGTGGGGGAGGGGTGAGGGGGGAGGGGCCAGGCGGGAGCCGGCGGGTGCCGCCGCGGTGGCGGGAGGGGTGAGCGGGCGGCACGCCCACTGGGTAGTAAGGCCGTTCGGCCCTGGCCCGTGCTGTTCCCGCGGCGCACGCTGCACCCGATGACCACCGATGGGGAGCCGCCCCGGCGGGCGCCCGGCAGGACCCCGCCCGCCGCGGGTCGGCCGGTGCCTGGGCGCGGGCCCAGCGTCCCCGTGGGCCGGCTGCTCGGGATCCCGCTGCGCATGCACTGGACCTTCCCGTTGCTACTGGTGTTCGTGGTGCTCGTCTACTGGGGCTCGGGCCTGGCCGTCCTCTGGGGACTGGTCTGGGTCGCCGCCCTCTTCGTCGGGGTGGTCCTGCACGAGCTGGCGCACTGCGTGGTGGCCCGACACCGGGGCGTCCGGCTGCTCGGCATCCTGCTGATCCCCCTCGGGGGGATCTCCCAGCTCGTGTCCATGCCGGCGTCGCCCGACGACGAGTTGACGGTGGCCGTCGTCGGGCCGCTGACCAGCGTGGCCATCGGCGGGGTGCTGGCCGTGGGCGGGGTGCTGGCCGGAGCCCGGCTGTGGCCGCCGACCCTCTTCGCCGGGAGCTGGTGGGCCCGCCTGGCCTGGCTCAACCTGGCGCTGGGGACGCTCAATCTGCTGCCCGCCCTGCCGATGGACGGCGGCCGCGTGCTGCGGGCGGTCCTGGCCCGCCACCGGTCGAAGCCGGAGGCCACGGTGCTCGCCAGCCGGGTGGCCCGCATCCTGGCCATGGCCATGATCGTCGCCGGCTTCCTCTACGACTTCTGGTTCGTGCTCATCGGGATCTTCGTTTTCCTCGGCGCCCAAGCCGAGGAGGAGGCGGTCGCACCCGCTACCGCCCGCGGTCTTCCGGGCCTTTTACCACGACCACGGGGCAGTGGCCGTGGGTGGCCAGGTAGAGGCTCACCGAGCCGAGGAGGACGCCGCGGAAGGCGCCGAGCCCCCGCGAGCCCACCACTACCAGGTCGGCCTGGCGACTCTCCCGCGTGAGGGTCACCGCCGGCGGGTCCGGGCTGGTCTCCCCCTGGACGAGCACGCCGGGCCAGCCGGCGGCGATCCTGGCCCGGGCGTCGTCGACCGCCCTGCCGGCGGCGCCCGGCACGCCCACGCCGGCGGTGAACACGTAGCCTGACGTCCCCGGGAAGATCCAGGAGCCCACCACCTCCACCCGGGCTCCCGAGCAGCGGGCCTCGGCCGCCGTCCAGTCGGCCGCCCGGTCGGCGCCGGCCGAGCCATCCACCCCCACCACGATCCGCTGCGGGGCCTCGCCGAGGCCCCGGCCGGCGGCATACTCCACCGGGCGGACGACCGCCACCGAGCAGGCGGCGTTGGTGACGCAGTGCTGGCCGACCGAGCCCAGCAGCAGGCCCCGGAAGCCGCCGAGCCCCCGCGAGCCCACCACCAGTAGCCCGGCGTCGCGGCTGGCGTCGATCAACGCCGGTGCCGGTAGCTGCTCGGGGAAGGCGGTGTCGACCTCCAACCCGGGATGGGCGGCCACCGCCCGCCTGGCGGCGTCGAGGGCGTGGCGCCGTGTGCCGTTCCGTTCCAGCGGCGTGTCGGGGGAGCCGGTGGTGGACCATGCTTCCACCACGGTCAGCGGGGCTCTCCGCCGCGCCGCCTCGCCGGCGGCCCAGTCGAGCGCCAAGGCCGCCCGGGAGGAACCGTCGACGCCGACCACCACCGGGTCCGTGGTCCCCGCCCCGGCCCCCGACGCACTGGCCCCGGGGACCGGCTGTTCCCTGGTGTCCGGCATGCGCCCCTCGGTCCTTTCCTGCCGCCGCGGCCCGCCCGCGTCCATTGTCCCGGCGGTCCGGGGATGCCGACAGGGCCGAAAGTCCGCGATGGACGGGGGTGGCCGGCGCCCCTTCCGGCCGGCGCCCCGACGTCCCCCATCTGGCGCGGAGGCTCGGCTACCGTCGTCGCCGTCAGGAGGGGACCGCGCCGGCGAGTGTTCGGTCAGCAGTGAAGTCCCGAGGCGAGGGAGAGCACCGAGCGCATGTCGGCCAGTTCGGTAACGGCGCTGTCGCCGAGCCGGAGAGAGGAACCAGCATGCGGCGAGCGGGCGGGGCTGGTGCCGCCGAGCGGTCGCCGTACCGGGACCGGCGGGTCGCCGGCGGAGCAGCCGTCCCTGGCCGTGCTCTGGGAGCGGTACCTGGGGAGCCGTGACCGCGAGGCGCGGGCCGAGCTCACGGCCGCCTACCTGCCGCTGGTCCGCTACGTGGTGTCGCGCCTGCGGCCCCAGATCCCGGCTCACGCTGACCGGGACTCACTGGCCCACAGCGGTGTGCTCGGCCTGGTGGGCGCCATCGACCGCTTCGACCCCGACCGGGGGGTCCAGTTCCCCACCTTCGCCGTGCCCCGGATCAAGGGCGCGGTGCTGGACGCCGCCCGGTCGAGCGACTGGGCGCCCCGCTCGGTCCGGTCCCGGTCCCGGGCCCTGGCCGTCGCCTCGCGCACCCTGGAGGAGCGGCTGCAGCGGGCCCCGACCGCCGAAGAGCTGGCCGGCGAGATGGGGATCGCCCGCCGCGAGGTGGAAGCCATCCGGGACCAGGAGGCCCGGGGGCGGGTCGGCCGGCTGGACCACGAGGCGCTGGACCTGGTGCCCGACCACTCGCCCGACCCGGCGGTGGCCTTCGAGGTGGCCGAGGAGCTGGCCGTGCTCCGGCGGGGGGTCGCCGCCCTGCCCGAGCGGGAGCGGCGGGTCCTGGAGCTCTACTACTTCGACGACTGCACTCTGAAGCAGATCGGGGAGGTGCTGGGGGTGTCCGAGGGGCGGGTGTCGCGGATCCATGCCCGGGCCATCCGCATGATGCTCGACCGGATGCGTGCCGGCGAGCACGTGGCCTGAGCCTGGCGGCGCTCCCTACCCGGCTCGGGACATGCCGGCCCGCTCGTCGTCGTCCCGGTCCGGGCCCATCCCCTGGGACCGCATGTAGACGCGGAGCCGGCTGAGGGCGCTGCTGCGGATCTGACAAGCTCGGCTCTCGGTCACCCCGAGGGTGCGGCCGATCTCGGCCAGGGTCATGCCCTCGCCGAAGCTGAGGGCGGCGACCGTCCGCTCCCGCTCGGTCAGCCGGCCCATGGCCGCCCGCACCGTGTGCGCCGCCTCCCGGGAGAGGTACGCGGCCAGCGGCTCGACGGCCGGATCGTGGAGCTCGGGGCTCCGCCCGTCCTCGGCGTGGGCGGTGTGGCCCTCCAGCGACGACACGTAGGCCGTGGCCACCTGGGCTTTGCTGCTGCGCAGGGTCCGCACCTCGAGGTCGAGCGCCTTGGCCACCTCCTCCTCGGTGGGCTGGCGGCCATAGGAGGCGCAGAGGTCCGCCTGCGCGTCCTGGATCTCCCGGGCCTTGCGGCGGACGCTGCGCGGCACCCAGTCGGTGTTGCGGATGCCGTCGTAGATGGCGCCCCGGATGCGGTGGGCGGCGAAGGTGGGGAACTGGACCCCCCGGCCAGGGTCGAAGCGGTCGATGGCGCCGATCAGCCCCTCGGCGCCGTAGCCCTCCAGGTCGTCGAGCTCCGCCTGGTTCGAGAGCGACGCCGCCACCTTGCGGGCCACGTGCCGGACCAGCGGGTAGTAGAGCTGGGCCAGGCGGTCCCGGGCCGAGCGGCTGTCGCCCCGGCGCAGCTCGTCCCAGAGCGCGGCCGTTCCCTCGTCGTCGCCCTCGCCGTCAGTGACCACGGTGTGCCCGGTCGCCGTTGCCGTGCCCGACCGTGCTGTCCCGGGCCGCGCCGCACCGCCGGCGGTGCTGGGCACGCGGTGGGCGGTCATCGGGGCCTCCAGTGACGGTGTGGTCGGTGGGGGGATCGTGGGGGTCGGGTGCGCGGTGGTACCAGTGCTTCTGGTATCGGCACGGCGGGCTCTCGACTTGCCAGGGAATTTCGTTTCTCCCCGGCCGGGCCGTCCGGCCCGGGCCGCGCGCCGGATGGGCCCACGCCGGAGGCGGCGTGCCTGCG
>JASHWO010000238.1 GCA_030044045.1 Acidimicrobiales bacterium | reverse complement strand
CAACGGCCTGCTACGCCAGTACTTCCCGAAGGGGACCGACCTCGCCAGATACGGCCGTGAAGAGCTCGCTGCAGTCGCACTTTCCCTCAACACGCGGCCGCGCAAGACCCTCGGATGGAAAACTCCCGCGAAAGCGCTCGATGATCTTCTACGCTCCGCCTAACAACACGGTGTTGCGACGACCAGTTGAATCCGCCTGGGTCGAACCCGCGATCCTTCTCGGCCGCCAGATCCATGAGGTGGTCGAGGCCGTAGCGATGCTCCACGGCCATGAGGTCCACGAAGTCACGGGCCTCGGCCCGCCCGAAGACGGCCAACAGCTTGTCGACGGCCAGTTCCTCGCCAGCAAGGGTCGCATAGCCGGGACCTTGTTCGACCGGGAAGAGCCGGGCGTCGGCCGCCAAATCGACCTCAGTGCGATCGGTACGGTCGACGACCGCCAGGCGGGCGTAGCCGTGGTTGTCGGTGATGCGCTCAACCTGAAGACCAGCGTCCTGGAGTGCCTGTTCAACCGCGGGGACCAGCTGGTCGACAGCCGAGCGGCTGAGGCCGAAGAAGTCCAAGTCCAGCGTCCGTCGGTCCACGTCCCCTCTGGCGACGAGTGCTGCGCCACCGGCCAGGGCAAAGCCGTCCGCTTCAGGGAGACCGCCGATGATCGTCGCGATGCGTTGCTGGAGCGGGGTCAGCACGCAAGCTCGACGCCACGGTGAAGTCGGAACCATCCGGCCCAGGCCTCCCGCACGTACGGGGGCAGGACCAGATCGTGGAAGACCTCCTGGAGCTCTGTGACGTCGACGTGGAAGCGCACGTCGTCCTCGGTGCCTTCCCTGAGCACCTGTTCGTAGACTCGGAGCCGGTCAGGCAGGCGTTCCAGGTCGTAGGCACGGAGCGGTTCACTCCATCGTACGTTTCGGGGCAGGACGACCCGTCCCGAGGCTTTGGGCAGGCGAGGGTTATCGATGTCGTCAGGGATGGCGACCGGCCGGGTGGCCGGACCCAGCCACGCATCACGCGTCCTGGCCATGCGTAGATGATACGAGCCCCCGGCCTGGGTAGTACGACCGACCGACGCTGGTCGGCAGTCCGGTGAACAGGACTGGCCCGTTCGTATGGTGGGAGCCAGGGTCACCGAACCCGTCACGGTGCGAGCCGCCCCGTAGAGCGCATTATCCCGAGGCTGAGGTGCCCCTCGTCGGATCGTCGAAGGGCTCGCCAGGGCGCTGCCGTAGCACGGTGCCAAGCGGCGGCAGGTGGAGTAAAGGGCCGTCAGCCTGCGTAAACGTGCGGTGCCGGCCAGTCGAAAGTGGTCTCGTACGGTGACAGGTGGAGACCACCGATGTGATGTCGCAGGGTCGCTGGTACGGACGGACCTTCATTGGGTTGATTCAGTGGGGTCGGTACACATCTCGACGGTGTTCGATACGCAGAACGACTACCTCACGAGGTCCATCGAGTATCCGGTAGAGGATCCGGTACGTTCCCCGTCGAGCCGACCAGACGCCGACCAGATCGTCGTGGAGTGGCTTGCCGACCTGTTTTGGCCGGGCAACCAGCGCCGTCGTGATGAAGTCGATGACTGCCGCGGCGACAGGTTCTGGCAGTCGGTCGGCGATGGCACGCCGAGCCGGTGGAGCGACGACGAGCTCGTAGTCGTTGCCGTCGGCAGCGCTCACCCGCGGAGTCGACGTACCGCGTCGACGCCGCGCACCACATCGCCGCGCCTGTAGGCAAAGTCGGCTTCTCGGATGTCGGCCAGAGCCTCGGGATCGCTCAGTACCGAGATCGTCTCTTCGAGCTCGGCAAGGTCGTCGGGGCTCATCACCACAGCCGCCTCGCGGCCGTTGCGGGTGACGATGACGCGCTCGTGCTGATACTCGACTCGGTCGATGACCTCGGAGAGGTGGTCACGGACGGCTCGGAGCGATTCGGTCGTCATGGCCACAATTGTGGCGCTATATCGGCTGCCTTGTCAACAGGAGGCGATGGGCCCCAGCCGTCTCCGCAGCTCAGCCGAGTTCGAATAGGAGATCGTCGTCTCCACCATGCCATATGTGGCTACATGTGCTACAATGGGCTCATGGCTGGTTCCATATCCGTCCGTGACCTGCGGAACACGGTCAGCGAGGTGCTTCGTCGGGTTGAAGGCGGTGAACGGCTGACCGTCACGGTCGACCGGCGTCCGGTTGCCGAGATCGTGCCCCTTCGCCGCCGCCGAAGCGTGCCGGCGGCCGAGGCGCTCGCCATCGCGTCCCGCCATGCAGCCGACCGCAGTCTCCTCGGGGAAGTCCGGGGCTTGCTGCCTGACACGACCGACGACCTATGAGGGCGTTGCTCGACACCTCGTTCTTCGTCGCTACCGAGTCGGGGCGACCCCTTGGCGAGATGGATGGGGTGACCGAGACCGAGGTCTCGGTGGTAACGCTGGCCGAACTGACCATTGGCGTGCTCATGGCCGACGACGACGATCGGCCGGCACGAGTGGCAACGCTCTCGGCCGTGGAGTCGACGTGGGATCCACTGCCGATGGATGCCGAGGTGGCGCGTCAGTTCGCCCGTATCGCCGCCGCCCTGCGTGCCGCCGGCCGCCGGGTCCCGATCCTGGACGCACTCGTGGCCGCGACGGCAGTGGTCGAGCAGATCCCGGTCGTCACGCAGGACAACGACTATGAGCGCATCCCCGGGGTCGAGGTGATCCGGGTCTGACCGCCGCCTCCCGCCGCCTCGGACCAAGCCCGCCTATAGGCACGGGGGTCGTCCTCTCGCTTTGCTGGGTCTACTCGACGAGCCGGCCCAGCCGAAGGCGGTGGGCGAAGTCACTGGGATCGAACTCCCCCGGGTCGTAAGCGCCGCCCACCCATTCGAGCATCGAATCGTGCTCGGGATGCGTCGGGTCGCTGACGGCAGCGAGGAAACCGGTATAGCCCCACACGCCACCGCAGTCCTCAGGAGGACAGGCGCGACGTCCTGCGATGCAGGCCGGATAGGTCGCGCCCGGCACGGCAGTGATGATCTTCTCCACCACGAGCCTGTGTTGCCAATTGTCGCCGAGATCGTAGACATATTCGAAGGTCGTTCCTTCCTCGGTGACAGCTCCCAGCCGAGTCCGGCGCTCGCTCTTCGGCGGTGGACCCCAGCCCTCCTCGTCATCGGTGCCGTAACGAACGCCGCCGATCTCGAACTCGTGTAAGTGACAGTCCCACCAGCCGAAGGCGGCCTGCAGTACCTCATGGAGCCGGAGGAGCGTGGTTGCCTCCGGCACGAGCAACCGGCGCCACACCGGCGGCTTGGTGCCAACGATCGTGGCCTTCAGGCGGTAGATCCGCCCTGCCATCGGCCCTCTACACCTTGAGGACGTGGAGTGCTCGGTGCGCTCTCGCCATCTGGTCGTAGTCGTCGTCCTGGGTCACCACCGGCAAGCCGAGGTCGATCGCCGTCGCGGCGATCAGCGCGTCGACGAGCTTGACCGTCTGCTGGATACCGGCGGCTCGACAATCGATCACGAGCCGAGCCCACGCCCCCATGATCGACTCGCTGATCGGGACAGGCTCCGCCGTCTTGGCGAGTGCCAGCGTGTCCCCCCGGCGAGCCCGGGAGGCGGTATCGACCGCGCGCAACACGCCCAGTTCGAGCTCGCCGATGGTGACCACAGAGACCCTCACCCGAGCCGGCAGCTCGCCCAGTGGCCGCTCGACCTCGCGGGCGATGAATACCGAGGTGTCCAGGAGGCCGACCGGCTCGCTCAAAGCTCGTCCAGGGTCTGTCCGGCGAGGCGGTCGAGATCGTCGCGAAGCGTCGGATCAGCCGCTCGTTCGGCGAGCTCCCGCCGTAGGTGATCACCGGGCAGCCAGCGGGCGCGCTGACCGTGGGGCACGATGTCGGCGATCGCCTCCCCGTGCACGGTGAGGACCACCCGCTCGCCAGCCCGCACGGCGTCGATGACCTGACTCGTCTGATTGCGAAGCTCACGCACGCCGACCTTCATGTGCGATAGCGTAGCACATTGAGCCCATTCTTCCGCGTCAGGGTCGTTCCAGGATGGGCCGCGTCGTGGGGCGAGCCGGTGCCCGTGACGACCTCCACATCAGTGCACCGTCGGAACGGACGGGGGCCATCTGCCTATACTTCTGGCGATGGAGGAGCTACCACTCGCCGATGCCCGGAACCGGCTCTCGGCGCTGGTCGCCGACGTGGAGAGGACCCACGCCCGCGTGACCATCACCAAGCACGGCCACCCGGCCGCCGTGCTGGTCTCGCCCGAGGATCTGGCTTCGCTCGAAGAAACCCTCGACATCCTCTCGGACCCGGAGGCGCTGGCTGCGATCCGTGAGGCGGAGGCCGAGTACGCGCGGGGCGACGTGACCACCGGTGAGGAGATGGTCCGCCTGATGGAGGAGCCCCGGCGCCGCACCAGCGGCGCTGCGTGAGCGACCGCTACGAGCTGGTCCTGTCCTGTCTTGCTCGGCGAGCCCTCGAGCAGCAGCTTCCCCTGGCGACCGCCCTCGCGGTCTGGGAATTCTGCAACGGACCGCTTCGGGACAACCCACGGCGGGTCGGCAAGCCGCTCGGCCGTGAGCTGACCGGTTATTTCTCGGCGCGCCGTGGCACCTACCGGGTCGTCTACCGGCTACTGGAGGACGGCGCTGTCGTCCATGTCGTCCGGATCGAGCACCGAGCCGACACCTACCGTCGCCACTGACACGCGAGGCCCGCCACCTCGCCGCGCCCGCCGCCACCGCGCCGCCCTCCCTGGCCACACACGAATTTACCGTTCCCCCTTCCCTTCGACGGGGTACCTGTGGTACAACCCGTTCCAGCGTATGTTCGAGCGGTGGCGATCCACCGCGGTTTGAACAGCGGGAGACACTGACAGCGGCGGTTGAAGGGGGTTCCATGCAGATCCGGCGGTTCGGTGGCGACCAGGGTCGCGCCGAGACGAACGAGACGCCCGCGACGGGCTCGTCTCGAATTATCGGGGGGGGGGTAGCAAGGCCCTAACCTCGACCTTCGCGCCCTCT
>JASHWO010000026.1 GCA_030044045.1 Acidimicrobiales bacterium | reverse complement strand
GCCGAGACCGACCTCTCGGTGCCGGTCCGCCATGGCTCCTGGTGGTACTACACCCGGACCGAGGAGCAGAAGAGCTACGCCATCCACTGTCGGCGACCAGCGCGGCCGGGCGAGGACCCGCCGCTCGAACCGGCGCGGGACGGGGCCGAGCAGGTGCTCCTGGACGAGAACGTCCTGGCCGGGGAGTCCGACTACTTCGAGGTGGGCAACCTGGCGGTGAGCCCCGACCACCGCTGGCTGGCCTACGCCACCGACACCACCGGCGGGGAGATCTTCGCCCTGGCCTTCCGCTGGCTCGGGGATGGGCCGGCCGGGAGCGGGCCTGTTCGGAATGGTGCCGCCGGGGCCGGGGCGCCAGAGGACGAGCCGGCGGCACCGGCCTCGGTCCCCGAGGTGGTGACCGACACCTACTACGGCCTGGCCTGGGCCAACGACTGCGCCACGGTGTTCTACACCCGGGTCGACGAGGCCATGCGGCCGTACCAGCTCTGGCGGCACCGGCTCGGCACCGACCCCTCGGCCGACGAGCTGGTCATGGAGGAGCCCGACGAGCGGTTCACCCTGTCCGTGGGCTGGACGAAGGACCGGGCCTACGTGGTGGCGTCACTGCAGAGCAACACCACCACCGAGTGCTGGGTGCTGCCGGCGGACGATCCCACGGCGACGCCGAGGGTGGTCGAGCCACGCCGGGCCGGCATCGAGTACGCCGTGGAGCACCGGGCCGGGGCGGACGGCGGTCCTGGCTGGCTGCTGGTGCTCACGAACGACTCGGCGGAGGACTTCCGCCTGGTGGCCGCCCCGGCCGGCTCCCCGGGCCGGGAGCACTGGCGGGAGATCCTCCCCCACCGGCCGGGCACCCGCCTGGAGGACGTGGACGTCTTCGACCGCTGGCTGGTGGTGGCCGAGCGCGCCGGCGGGGAGGCCCAGCTCCGCCTGCTGCCCCTCGAGCCGGGTGCCGACGACCCCTTCGGCGCCGACCCCCTCGGCGGCAGCCGCCCGGTGCCGGTCCCCGAGCGCCCGGCCACCACCTGGGAGGGGCCGAACCCGGAGCCGGCGTCGGGCACCCTGCGCTACGAGCAGACGTCGCTGGTCTCGCCGCGGGCCGTGCTCGACCTGGACATGGCCGGCGGCCGGACCACGCTGCGCAAGCGCCAGCCGGTGCTCGGCGGCTACGACCCGGCCCGCTACCGCACCGAGCGGCTCTGGGTCGACGGCGAGGGTGGGGTACGGGTGCCGCTCTCGTTGGTCCACCGGGACGACCTGCTGGACGACCCCGGCGCACCGGCGGGGACGGCCCCGGCGGTGCCGGCGCCCTGCCTCCTGTACGGCTACGGGGCCTACGAGCACTCGGTGGACCCGGCATTCTCCTCGCTCCGCCTCTCCCTGCTCGACCGGGGGTTCGTCTTCGCCATCGCCCACGTCCGCGGCGGCGGGGAGCTCGGCCGGCGCTGGTACGAGGACGGCAAGCTGGCTGCCAAGCCCCACACCTTCTCCGACTTCCTGGCCTGCGCTCGCTTCCTCGTCGACGCCGGGTTCACCGCCCCCGACCGGCTGGCCGCCCGCGGCGGCTCGGCCGGGGGGCTGCTGGTCGGGGCGGTGCTGAACGAGGCCCCCGAGCTGTTCCGGGCAGCAGTGGCCGAGGTCCCGTTCGTGGACTGCCTCACCACCATGCTCGACGAGACGCTCCCCCTCACCGTCGGGGAGTGGGAGGAATGGGGCAACCCGGTGGCCGACCCGGCTACCTACGCCGCCATGAAGCGCTACTCCCCCTACGACAACGTGCGGTCGCACCACCCGGACGGTACGCCCGTGCGCTACCCGTCGATCCTGACCACGGCCGGGCTCCACGACGCCCGGGTGGGCTACTGGGAGCCGGCCAAGTGGGTGGCCAAGCTGCGCCAGGCCGATCCCCGAGCCCGGGTGCTGCTCCGCACCGAGCTGGTGGCCGGGCACGGTGGCCCCTCTGGCCGCTACGACGCCTGGCGAGACGAGGCCCTGGTGGTGGCCTTCCTGCTCGACGCCCTGGGAGACGTCCTGGCAACGACCCAGCCAGCCTGACGCCCCACCCCGCGGCCGCTGCCCCGGCCGGGCACGGCCGTCGCTCACGACGTGGCCGGCACCAGTGTCATGTAGAAGGGCGTCTGGAACCCGTCGGGCAGCACCACCGGCACGCGGTCCACCGTCACGTCCACCACGCTGGGCGCGCCGATGATGATGGACGTCTTGCCGCTGGCACTCACCGTCATGGTCTGGCCGGCCGCCAGGGTCTGGCTGAGCAGGGTGCTGCCCGAGGCCGACCGGACTGTCAGCCAGCAGGCGCCGGTGGTGGTCGTGAAGGTCACCGAGTAGGTCGGGTCGACCGGGGTGTACGTGGCGGTGGTGGCCGTCGAGGTCACCGGCGTGTAGGTCCGAGGCGTGGCCGTGGTGGTCGTGGTGGACCGGGCCCCGGTGGAGGCCGTGGTCGTGCGCCGGCGGCTCCCCGGCCGCCCCGTGGTGGTGGTCACCGAGGCATTCCCCCGGTGCCCGGCGGTGGTGGTCGTGGTGGCGGTGCTCGGGGGGTGCTTGTCGTGGGCCCCGATCGCCACCACGGCCGCCACCAGGCCTACGACCACCAGGCCTACCAGCACCGGCAGGCCCAGCCGGCGGGGGCGGTGGTTCATCGCCGTGATGGCACGGTCCTGCGTGCGGCGGGACGCCCGGGCCGGCGACGCATGACCGGCGCCGTGCGCTCCCTGGTCGTCGAAGAACAGCCGCTGCCCGGGATCCCGCGGCGAGGTGGCGGCCGGCGAGACGGCCTCGACCCCGTCGGCCGCTCTGGTCCGGCCCCCGACCGGAGGCAGCTGCCCGGTGTCGTCGCTCCCCCCCAGCACCCGCACCGTCGAGGCGTCCGACCGGGTCCGGATGTCCTGGAGGGTGTCGAGGGTGTGGCGGTAGTGGTCGACGGAGTGGACCTCGTCGCCGCCCCTCCGCCGTACCGCCCAGGCTGCCACGGCGACCAGCGCCACCACCACGACCAGCACGGCGACCACCACGCTCACCATCCGCACCATTCAACAGGACGGAAGCCACGGCCGGCATCCGGGGGCGCCGGGACGGCGACGCCGCAGGCCGGGACGGCGACCCGGCGCCACACGGCGGCGGGCGAGCCCGCTGGACACCTTGCCGGGGGACCGCCGGAGGGACCGCGCACGGGTTGCCGGAGAGTCTCCGGGGACCGCAGGAAGCACCACCGAATGCGACTACCGCGGCACGAGATGGTCCCACCGCACCAGCGCGGCGCGGGCGGCGAAACGAGCGGCGGCAGGTCGCCGGCACCCGGCGCGGTGCCGGGCGCCGGGCCCGGCCAGGATGACCACCGTTACAACCCCAGTCGCCCATAGAATAAGGTGAAACGCAATCGATCTCCCCGATCGGTTGTGTGTCACGCCAACGAGCGTGTGGAAAGCTATCGTCATGGCGGCGGAGGGAGTGGGGATGGCGGAAGAAGGCGAAAAGATGGACGGTCGGCGGGCCCGAGGGATCCGAACGCGCGACGCGATCGTGAGCGCTCTCATGGACTTGATCGCCGGGGGAGACATCGCTCCCACGGCGCAACGGATCGCTGATCGGGCGGGAGTATCCGTCCGTTCGGTGTATCAGCACTTCACCGACGTGGAAGGGCTTTATGCCGATGCTTCCGCACGAACGTTCGATTGGGTGCTCTCGGTTACCAAGGAGATCGACCCGGGGTGGCCCTTGAAGCGGCGTATCGACGAATTCGCCATGACCAGGGCGGCCACCTTGGAGATGCTCACGCCCTTCAGTCGGGCCGCCCGGCTCATCGAGCCGTCGTCGGCGGCCATCCGGCAGAACCGGCTGGTGATGCAGCGGTGGGGTCGTGACCGCATCGCCCGGATCTTCGCCGCCGAGCTGGAGAAGCTCGAAGGCACCGCCCGGTCGTCGATGCTGGCGGCGATGGACACCATGAGCAGCGCCGAGGCGTGGGAGCACCTGCGCTCCTCGGGCCACAGCGTGAAGTCCTCCCGCCAGGTCATGCGGACCGGGGTCTCGGCGCTGCTGGCCAGCATCGAGAACTGACCCACCGGGACCGGGTCCGCCCCGGGTCGTCCGCTACGACGGCCGGCCGGGACCGGGTCCATCCGTCCCGCACTGCGGGCGCCCCGGGCCTCCCGATCCGCTGTGGTCGGGTCAGGTGCGCAGGCGCCCCTGGGGCCGGCGGGCCGGCGGAATGTCGGCCCGGCACGGGTTCTCCCGGTCGCGCCCGGAGAGCACCGGGTCGGCCACGCCCCAGTCGGCGCCCACCGCCGGGTCGTCCCAGGCCAGTCCCAGCTCGTCGCCGGGGTTGTAGTAGCCGTCGACCTGGTACCAGAGGAGCAGGTCGGTAAGGGCGGCGAACCCGTGGGCCACGCCGGGCGGGATGAAGAGCCCGCGGTCCTCCTCCCCCGAGAGCTCCAGCACCTCGGTGGCGCCGTCGGTGGGCGACCCCTCCCGCAGGTCGTGCAGGACCACCCGGGCCCGGCCGCGCAGGACATACCAGTAGTCGGCCTGGTGCAGGTGGTAGTGGAGCCCGACCACAGCCCCGGCCTGCTTCTCGGACCGGTTGGACTGGACCATCTCCCGCCCCAGCGGCAACCACTGGCGGCGGTACGTCTCCACGAACCGGCCGCGCTCGTCCCCGTGGACGTCGGGCTCCACCAGGACCACGTCGTCGATGACTGCGGATGGAAGGATCTTCGGCACGGCGGGAGAGGGTAGCCGCCCGGGTCACACTGCGAAGCCGCCGAAGCCGGCCCGGTAGAACACCAGGGGGGCGCCCCGCCCCACCCCCAGGTCGAGCACCCGCCCCACCACCAGCTCGTGGTCGCCGGCCGGGTGGACGGCGTCGAGCTCGCACTCCACCCAGGCCAGCGAGCCCTCCAGCACCGGCGTGCCGGCCGTCCCGACGTACCAGGCCACGCCGGCGAACTTGTCCCCGCCGGACACGGCGAACGCCCGGCACAACGCCTCCTGGCGGTCGGAGAGGATGTTCACGCAAAAAGCCCCGGCCCGGGCGATCCGCGGCCAGCTCGTCGACGACCGGGCCGGGGCCAACGCCACCATCGGGGGCGAGAGCGAGAGCGAGGTGAACGCCTGGCAGGTGAACCCCACCGGCTGCCCTTCCTCCATGGCCGTCACGATGGTCACCCCGGTGGCGAAGTGGCCCAGCACCTCCTTGAACCGGGCCTCGTCGACGCCACCGGCACCGGCGGCCGCCAGGTCGTCGTCCCCCGCCGGGACGCCGTGTGCGGTCACGCCCTCGCTCCCCGACCCTCGTCCCGACCCGCCCGACCGATCGACCGGACGGCCTCAGCCGCGTCCCAGGTCCACGGTCATGCCCTCGGCCGCCACCGACACGTCGGCGAGGCGGCGGGCGTCCTGCAGGTGTCGGGCCAGGCTCAGCAGGCGATCCACGTCCCGGTCGGTGTGGGAGGGGTCGTGGTGGAAGAGGAGGAGCCGCTTGGCCCCGGACTCGGCCGCTACCCGCACGGCGTAGGCCACGGTCGAGTGCCCCCAGTCCGCCTTGTCCACGAACTCCTCGTCCGTGTACTGGGCGTCGTGGATCACCAGGTCGGCCCCCTCACAAAGCTCGAGCGGCCCGTCGGTCACCGTCCGGCGGTCGAGCGGCGCCTGGTGGTCCGGGAGGTAGGCCAGCACCTGCCCGCCGACCTCGATCCGGAAGCCGAGCGTGTTGCCCCGGTGCGGCACCGAGCGGGCCAGCACCTTGGCGCTGCCCACGGCGAAGTCCTCGTCACCGGTGTCCACGAAGCGCACCTCGCCCCGGAAGTCGGCCATGTGCACCGGGAAGAAGGGCGGCTGCACCGCCTCCGGCAGCGTCTCCTCCAGGCTCCCCCCGTCCTGCCGGGGCCCGTGCACCGTCAGGACCGCCCCGGGGTCGTGGAGCGGGGCGAAGAACGGCAGTCCCAGGATGTGGTCGAAGTGCAGGTGGGTGAGGAGGGCGTTGGCCACCAGCGGCCGCCCCTCGGCCTGGAGGGCCGGCGCCATGTCGTCGCCCAGGGCCCGGAGCCCGGTCCCCAGGTCCAGGATGAGCGGCTGGTCGCCGTCGATCCGCACCAGCACGCAGGCCGTGTTGCCCCCCACCCGGCGGTAGCGCTCGCCGGCGCACGGGCACGAGCCGCGGACCCCGTAGAAGCTCACCTGCACGGTGCTCACCGTACCCGCCTGGGGCCCCACTGCAGGTGCTCGGGATGGCAGGCTCCTCCGGCACGGCGGGGCCCCGGCCCCACCGGCGGCCGTGGCTCACCGTACCGCCGCCCGGGCGCACTACGGTGGGCCGCCGTGGTCGACTGCACCGTCGAGGCCAACGGGGTTCGCTTCGCCTGCCTGGCGGACGGGCCGGCGGACGGGCCGCTCGCCCTCTGCCTGCACGGGTTCCCGGACACCGCCCACACCTGGCGGCACCTCCTCCCGGCCCTGGCCGGGGCCGGGTACCACGCCGTGGCCCCCTTCATGCGGGGGTACGCCCCGACCGGCCTGCCGCCGGACGGCAACTACCAGACCGGCGCCCTGGCCCGCGACGCCAACGCGCTCCACGCCGCGCTGGGCGGCGGCTCCGACGCGGTGCTGCTGGGCCACGACTGGGGCGCCCTGGCCGCCTACGGCGCCGTGGCCCACCAGCCGGAGCGCTGGCACCGGGTGGTGACGGCCGCCGTGCCCCCCACCCAGTCGGTGATGGCAACGTTCTTCTCCTACGACCAGCTCAAGCGGAGCTGGTACACCTTCTTCTTCCAGTCCCCCCTGGCCGACGTGGCCCTACCCCTGGACGACTACGCCTTCATCGACCGCCTGTGGGGCGACTGGTCCCCGGGCTACGAGGCCGGCTGGGACGTGGCCCGGGTCAAGGAGTCCATCGGGTCGCCCGAGCGCATCGCCGCCGCCGTCGGCTACTACCGCGCCCTGTACGACGGGAGCGGCCACGACCCGGCCCTGGCCGAGGAGCAGGCGGCCACCCTGGCCCCCACGCCCCGGCCCACCCTCTACCTGCACGGGGAGACCGACGGCACCTTCGGGATCGAGGCCATCGGCGACCCGTTGCGCTTCCTGGCCGAGGGCTCGGTGCTGGTCACGGTGGCCGGTGCCGGCCACTTCCTCCACCTGGAGCAGCCGGACCTGGTCAGGGACCACGTGCTGCGCTTCCTGGCCGGCTGAACCGCCCGGCTCCGCCGCCGGGCGGCCGCGGCATGCGGCTGCCCACCCCTCCGTCGTGCACCGGCCGGCCCCGGGACCTGCGTTCTTGGTGTATGTAGCGGTGTATGCTGTGGTCGTGCGGCGGACCAACATCTACCTCTCCGACGTCGAGCGGGTCGGGCTCGACGCCAGGGCTGCTGCGGAAGGGTCGACCCGCAGCGACGTGGTCCGCTCGCTCGTCGATCGTGAGCTGAACCTGGCCGACGAGGCCGACCTCGACACGCTCCTCGGCCAGCTCGCCGGCGAGGACCCCGATCTCCGCATCGACTGAGAGGCCGAGCGGACAGCCTGTCGAGGCGAGCCGCCGACCCGGCCGCTGCTTCCCGTCGCGCCTTCCATCCGCCGGCGCACCGGTTGGTCGTGCTCGACCCTCGTGCCAGTATCGAGGACGCCGTGCAGGTGTCCATCACCCACCGAGCGAACCTCCTGCTCGCCGAGCTCGTGGGCGCGGCCGTCCACCATCAGGCCGCCGTCAGGGTCGCCACCGCCAACGTGGGCAGGACCTGGGCGCAGGTGATGGAGGCCGAACACGTCGACTTCGCCTCGCTGGACCTGTAACCCGCGCCGGAGGCCTCCACTTCCTGGCCAGCTGATCCCACCGCCCGACCGGCCACCGCAGGCGCCGGGCCCATCCCCTGGTGCAGGTGCTCACGTCCAGACCGGATCGAGCACCAGGTGGCGGTGCTCACCTCCGGCGGTAGACGTCGCTCCGGTGGTCGACCCGGTCGACGTAGACGACCTGTTCGTCTTCGTCGATCCAGTAGACCACTCGGTACTGCCCGACGCGGGCGCTGTGCCAGCCGACCAGCTCACGTTGGAGCGTGTGGCCGACCTGCTGTGGGTTGGCGATCAGACGGCCGAAACAGAACTCGACGATGGCGCCGACGAGACGCGGCGACGTCGAGGCAAGGCGATCGAGCTGTCGGACAGCAGGAGGTGACCACCGGAGCCGGGAGTCATCCACGTGACCAGCGGGCGAACGCCTCTTCCCTGGTCAGCTCCATAGATTCGCCGACCCTGCGGGCATCTTCGGCTTCTCGGAGGTCGGCCATGGCCTCTGGGTCCGACAGGAGATCCAAGCTCTCTTCGAGCGCCTCGAGGTCGCCAACCGCGAGGACGACGGCGCTCGGGCGTCCGTGCTTGGTGATCACCACCCGCCGGTGCTCGGTCTCGACGCCCTCGACCACCTCGGACAGGTGCGCCTTCGCTTCGGCGAGAGAGAGCTGCTCATTGACGACCATGACTAGAAGTATGACTACTACGCCTCGCCAGGTCAAGGGGTCGAGGGGAAGGCGGCGGCCAGGTCGTCGCCGTGCGGCCGGGTCAGGCGAGCGCCAGG
>JASHWO010000237.1 GCA_030044045.1 Acidimicrobiales bacterium | reverse complement strand
CGCCACCCCCTGGTCGATGATCTGCTCCGGTTCGAGGTAGGTGCTGTTCATGCCGAAGAGGCGGACCACCCCCCGGTGCGGGTGGTCCAGGCCGGACACCGCCCGCAGCAACGTGGACTTGCCGGCGCCGTTGGTGCCCAGCAGGGCCACCATCTCGCCCTCGGCCACCTCCAGGTTCAGGTCGAAGAGCACCTGGTTGGTGCCGTAGAAGAAGTCGAGGTTGTGCACCTGCAGCGCCGGGATGGCCCCGCCGGCCTGCCGCCGCTTCCCTTCGGCGTAGCGCTCCAGCACGTCCTCGATGACCAGCGTGATGTCGCGGCGGACGTGCCGCGAGCCGGCGATCAGGAAGGCGCCGCCGGCGAGGCAGACCGGCCCGATCAGCGTGAGGGCGACCACGATGCCGTGCAGGCCGCCCAGCGCGTCGGAGACGGCGCCCAGGAGCACGCTGCCGGTGAAGCCCCCGAAGACCAGCGAGAACACCCCGAACATGGCGAAGCAGACGGTCCGCATCTCCGGCGGGGCGGTGGCCGCCAGGGTGAGGAAGATGCAGATGGCCAGGGGCTGGACCATGGCGTTGGCCAGCGTCTGCAGGGCCACGCACATCCAGAGCTTGGGCACGTAGAGCGAGGCCACGAACAGGACGCCGTAGGCGCTGATGCAGAACCCGGAGATGATCAACGGGCGCTGGGGCGCCCGCCGGAAGTAGCGGTCGCCGAGGACGTAGGCCACCGGCAGGCCGAGGAACGCCGCCAAGCCGATGATGGCGTACACCTCGCTCCGCTGGCCCACGTCGAGATGGAACTTGTCGGCGAAGAAGAGGGCGCCGAACAGCGGCGCCCCGGTACCGGCGAACCCGAGGATGGCCACGGCGATCAGCTCGTAGTACAGGGACCGGATGCGCAGGAGGCGGGTGATGGCCGAGCCGAGCAGCACCCGGGGCGCCTTCTCCTGCTGGGCCTGGAGGTCCATCCCCGAGGACTTGAGGATGTGGCTGGCCTCGTTGGCCCCCTTCTCGGGCTCACCGATGGTGAACAGGGCCAGGCCGAGGGGGACGCCGGCCACAGCCACCAGCAGCCCGTAGCGCCAGTCATGGGCGGCCGTCACCACCAGCCCGAAGATGAGGATGCCGACCGTCTGCGAGAGCGGTGTGGAGAGATTGTGCCAGCTGAAGATCCGGCCCCGGGCCTCGGTCGGGTAGCCGTCCGAAAGGTACGAGTTGTGCACGGTGTTGTTCACGCCCGACCCCACCGACGCCGCCAGGTAGAGGAAGGCGAACGCCCAGACGTTCGGCGACAGGGCCATCAGCGAGGCGAACACGGCGAATACCAGCAGCGCCACGGCGGCCACCAGCTTGCGGCTGCCGCGGTCCGCCCACACCGCCAGTGGCACCGCCCACAGGAGCTGGGCCACCTGGGCGATGAAGGTGACGGCGGCCAGCGCCGTGTTGTGCATGTGGAAGGAGCTCTCGAGGTTCTTGCCGATGATGGCGATCCCGTTGCCGAACGTCCCCGGCACGATCGCCGCCGCGGTGAGGAGCACCAGCGGGGCGTAGCCGTGGCGCCGGAGGATGCCGACGAGCGACGGCGCCTTGCCCTCGCCGGTGCCGGGCATCATCGCCACGTCGGCGATGGCTTCCTGGTCTCGGTGCTTGGACACGGCCTCTTGGAGGAGCTCGTCCGGGACCGTGAAGTCGAACAGTGCGTCCCCCGCCATAGACATCCGCCAGACTGTATCCCTGACGCCGGAGTCAGTCCGGCGCGCTGGGTCGTCAGGCCACCTGGGCCACGGCCAGAGGTCCTCGGGGGAGGACGCAGAGGCGGGCCCCGGGCCCGGCGGCAGCCAGCGCCTCGGCCACCGCCTGGTCCACGTCGGCCACCGGCCGCAGGTGCGCCGCCGCCACCTCGTGGTCGGACAGGCCCTCGGCGTGCAACCAGACAGCGGCCCGGCGCAGCACCCGGCCCAGGACCTGGGCCTGCCAGCGGTCGGGCTCGCCGGGACCGCCGGCCGCGGCCAGGTCGTCGGGACCGGTGGCGGCGCCCAGCAGGCGGGCGAAGGCGCCCCCGCCCGGCACCCCGTCCCCGCAGGCGGCGGCCAGCACGATGGTGCCGCCGTCGGCCACCACCCGCTCGGCCGCGGCCATCCCCTTCACCGCCTGGTACAGGTTCCGGTCGAGCGGATGCCCACCGTTCGTGGTGAGCACCACCTCGAACCGCCGGTCCACCCGCTGCACCGCCGTGCGCTCCACGTGCTCGCAAGCCGCCCGGTGGCCGTCGGGCAGCGGGCCGGCGAAGACCGCGGTGAGCCGGCGTCGGCTGTCGATGGCCACGTCCAGGCTGAGGGTGGGGGGACAGAGGGCCGTCGCCGCCCGCACGAAGTCGTGCACCGGGTTGCCCTCGGTCACCAGCCAGGTCGCCTGGGGGTCGGCGATGCGGGCCGGGCTGTGGGCCGCCAGCACGGTGGCCAGGTCGGCCAGGCCCGGGCAGGCGCCCTTCGGGCCGCCGCTGAAGCCGGCGAAGAAGTGGGGCTCCACGAACCCGGTGCAGATGCGCACCGCGGCGTCGACGTAGCGGGCGTCGAGGGCCACCGGCGTCCCGTCGACCCGGCCGACGACCACGTGCCGGTCGTCGGTGGCCCGGTGCTGGTGGATCCGGTACCGCTCCACGACGGCCGGGCCCACCAGGTCGGCCAGCTCGGCCGGGGTGGCCTCCCGGTGGGTGCCGGTGGCGCACAGCAGATCCACCCGGTCCGGCCCGGCGCCGAGACGCGCCAGCTCGTCCAGCAGCGGCGGGAGCACGGTGCGGTTCGGCATGGGCCGGGTGATGTCCGGGAACACCACCACCACCCGCCCGCGCCGGCCCACCAGGTCGGCCAGCGGCGGCCCGGCGACCGGGCGGGCCAGGGCCGCCCGCACCGCCGCCGCCTCGTCCGGCA
>JASHWO010000236.1 GCA_030044045.1 Acidimicrobiales bacterium | reverse complement strand
AGGCCGGCGGCCGGCGGCCACGGCGGGCTGACCGGCGGGCGCCCACCATCCCCCTTCCACCCGGCACCCAGCGGTAGCGTCGACCCGGCTCGGATCGGGGTACCGGGCCGGCGAGCACGCCGGCAACATGAGAGCGGAAAGGAGCCGTCATGGCGGAGTACGAGGGCTACTGCGTGAAGTGCCGTGAGAAGCGGTCGTTCGACGGCCAGGAGGTCGAGCTGGCCAACGGTCGCCGCGCCGCCCAGGGAGCCTGCCCGACCTGCGGCACGAAGATGAACCGCATCCTGGGCAAGCAGGCCTGAGCGAGCTCTCCCGGCCTCCCGGCCGGGCCGGCCCCCGGCCACCACGTCGGGCCGGACGGCGTACGCTGGTTCAGCCGGGCCGTCGAGCGGTCCCGGAACGGGGAGTAGCGCAGCCAGGTAGCGCACGTGCTTTGGGTGCACGAGGCCGGGGGTTCAAATCCCCCCTCCCCGACCGGCGGCCAAGCTGCCGGCCACCGCCGGCAGCGGGTCGGAGACGGCGCGCCCGGCCGGAACCCGCCCGACGGTGCCCCCCGGAGTGAACGGCGCCGAGAGGTCGGACGCCGGGACCGGCCGGGAGAAGAGGTAGCCCTGGGCATAGTCGCAGCCCATCTCCCGCAGGATACCCAGCTGACGCTCGGTCTCCACCCCTTCGGCCACCACGTCGAGCCCCAGGGTGTGGGCCAGGTTCACCACGGCGGTGACGATCTCCGCCCCCTCGCCCCCCTCCAGCTCGTCGATGAAGGACTTGTCGATCTTCAGGATGTCCAGCGGGAACCGGTGGAGGTAGCTGAGCGAGCAGTAGCCGGTGCCGAAGTCGTCGATGGCCAGGGCCACCCCGATCCGCTTCAGGTCCTGCAGCACGCCCAGGGCCGAGTCGGCGTCGCGCATGAGGGCGCTCTCGGTGATCTCCAGGGTGAGGTTGTCGGCCGGCAGCCCCGTGGCCTCCAGCACCGCCTCCACCGTCCCCACCAGGTCGGGGTGGTCGATCTGGCGGGCCGACAGGTTGACCTCCACCGTGCCGGCGTGGGGGCTCAGGCCGTGCTGGCGCCAGCGGTACAGCTGGCCGCAGGCTTCCTCCAGCACCCACGCCCCGATGGGGATGATCATGCCGCTCTCCTCGGCCACCGGGATGAACCGGTCGGGGCTCACCAGCCCGAGGTCCGGGTGCTCCCAACGGATGAGGGCCTCCACGCCGACGGTGGCATGGTCCGACAGGTCGACCACCGGCTGGTAGTGGAGGGTCAGCTCGCCACGGTCGAGCGCCCGGTGCAGCGAGTGCTCGGTGTGCAGCCGCTCCACCACCTGCCGGCGGATGGCCTCGCCGAACACCTGCAGGCCGCCGCCTCCCCCCGCCTTCGTCTCGTGCATGGCCGCCTCGGCGTCGGAGATCAGCGTGGTGGCGTCGGCGTCCGGGTCGGCGCTGGCCGCCACCCCGGCGCTGGCCGTCAGGAAGATCTCGCTGCCCCCGATGTCGAAGGGGTCCTCCAGCGCGGCCAGGGCCCGGTCGGCGAAGGCCTCGGCCTCGGCGCCGGCCCGGTCCCCCGGATCCTCGAAGAGGGCCAGGAACTCGTCGCCGCCCAGCCGGGAGAGCATGGGTCGCACCCCGCCGCCGGCCAGCCGCAGCCGGGAGGCCACGGCCACCAGCAGGTCGTCGCCGGCGTCGTGGCCGAGGGCGTCGTTGATGCCCTTGAAGCGGTCGAGACCGAGGCCGACCACGGCCACCGAGCCACCGCCGAGCCGCAGGTCGGCGATGGCCGCCGACAGCCGCTGCATGAACAGCATGCGGTTCGGCAGCCCGGTGAGCTGGTCGTGGAGCTGGTCGCGCGCCGCGGCCTCGGCCATCACCGAACCGTCGGCGGAGCCGTCGTGGACGAACACCCCGATGCGCAGGTTCTTCCCGGTACCGGTGACGAGCACCGACCCGGTGGCCAGCAGCCCCTCCCCCGAGCGGCGGCGCAGCTCCATCTGCAGCACCATCGGCCGGGCGGCGATGCGCAGGGTGTCCAGCTTCCCCGACGCCTCGGACGAACGGACGACCGCCACGCCCTGCTCGACCACCTCGACGAACTGCTCGGACACGCAGTCGAACACGGTCCGGCCGAGCATCTCGTCCCGGCTCCAGCCCAGCAGATCCTCGGCCCGGGTGCTCCACTCGGTGACGAGGCAGTCGCCGTCGAACTCGATGAACGCGTCCCGGCAGCCGTTGACCACCTGTTGGAATCGCCAAGCCGCCTGGTCGGTGCGAGCCACTCCACCTCCCGTGCTGTCCGGTCGCCCTGGTAACCGGCCCGAGGGACGCTCGACGACCCAGGCCCTGGCAAGGACGTTGTCGCCTCGCGACACGTGATGATATCGGGCGTTCTCCCTGAACGCTAGGATGCCCACGGAATTCTCAAACCATATCGCACCCGAGTCGCCACTGTTACGCACCTTTCTTGCACCCTTTCCCTCACCGGGGGACCATGGTGGTGGCGGATCCGGGCCCCGTGTACGGTGCACGGCGGTGCTGGTCACGGGGACCGAACAGAAGGCAGCATGGGACCACCACGTCCTCCCGCCGGTGGAGGAGGTGCGACCGGGGCTGTGGTCGGTGCCCGTGCCCATCCCCGACAACCCGTTGCGCTACGTGCTGGTGTACCTGTTCGAGCTGGACAGCGGGGTGGCCCTGGTCGACGCCGGCTGGAACACGGACGAGGCCTGGCAGGCATTGAACGACGGGCTGGCCCGGGCCGGGGGCAGCGTCACCGACGTCCGGGCGGTGGTGGTCACCCACATCCACCCGGACCACTACGGCCTGGCGGGCAGGGTGCGGGAGGCCTCGGGCGCCTGGGTCGGCCTCCACCCGGCCGACGCCGCCCTCCTCCGGGGCCGCTACGTGGAGACCGACGACCTGGTGGCGCGCATGGTCCAGCTCCTGACCCTCTCAGGCGTGCCGGACGACAAGCTGCCCGACCTGGCGCACGCCTCGATGGAGATCCGGTCGCTGGTCTCGATGGCCGAGCCCGACGTCCTCCTCGACGACGACCAGGTGCTCGACCTCCCGGGCTGGGACCTGCGCACCATCTGGACCCCGGGGCACTCGCCCGGCCACCTCTGCCTGTACAGCGACCACCACCGGCTGCTGCTCTCCGGCGACCACGTGCTGCCGCGGATCACGCCGAACATCTCCTTCCACTCCCAGCAGCACGCCAACCCGCTCGGCGACTACCTGGAGTCGCTGGCCCGGCTGCGCGTGCTCGACCCCGAGGAGGTGCTCCCGGCGCACGAGTACCGCTTCGCCGGCCTGGGCTCGCGCCTCGACCAGATCGGGAACCACCACGACGCCCGATTGTGGACCATCGAGGCGGTGCTGGCGGCACGCCCGGGCCTCTCGGCCTGGGATCTCACCCTGTCGCTGGGGTGGTCGCGGCCGTGGGACGAGATCCCGAGCTTCATGCAGCGGGCGGCCAACGGCGAGACCCTGGCCCACCTGGTCCTGCTGGAGGCCCGGGGCCGGGTCCGGCGGGCGCCCGGCGTGCCCGCCCGCTTCTACCTCTCCACGACACCCGGCTGACCCCGATCCCGGGGCGCCCGGGGCGCCGCGATCCTCCGCCCGCCCTGGGCGGGCGCGTCGTGGCCCGACCGCGGCGGTCACGGCTCCAGCGGGCCGGGGAACATGGCCTCGGCCCGGCCCACCAACCGGGCCGTGTGATGGCGCACCAGCAGGACGGCCACCACGACGGCCACCACGGCCGCCCCCACCAGCGCCAGCTCCACCGGCGTGGACGCCGCGGCCAGGGCCGAGCCGGCGAAGTAGGCGCCGAAGGCGTACACCGCCGCCCAGAGGATCCCTCCGGCAGCGTTCCACAGGAAGAACCGGGCGTAGCGCATGCGGGCGGTGCCGGCGAGGAAGGCGGCGTAGGTGCGGAGCACGGACACGAACCGCCCGAAGAACACCACCTTCCCCCCGTGGCGGGCGAAGAGGTAGCGGGCCACCTTGATCCCCGGCTCGTCGAGGCGGACGTAGTGCCCCCAACGCCGCAGCAGCCGGTAGCCGCCCTTGTGGCCGATCCAGTAGCCGCCGGTGTCGCCCAGCACGGCGGCGGCAGCGGCCACCGCGAAGATGGCCCACACCGACAGCCGGTGGGTGGCGCCGGCGTAGGTGGCGGCGGCCACCAGCGCCGTCTCGCCGGGCAGGGGCACCCCGAAGCTCTCGACGGCGACCAGCACGAAGACGGCGGCGTACCCGTAGGTGACGATGAGGTGGTGGATGCTCACCCGGCCGGGCTCGCCACGGCAACGACCTCGGCCATCGGCCGGAGTCTACGGCCGCCCGGCCGGCCGGGCTTGGTACGGTGTGGGGGCAGGCGCCACACCGGGAACAGGAACGATGAACCGACCACCAGCCCCGGGCGGCGCCCGATGACCGACAGCCCGATGGTGCCGGATGTCGGCGCGACCTCGCGGGCCCGCTGGTGGATCCTGGTGGTCATCGCCGGCGGCCAGCTCATGGTGGTCCTGGACACCACCATCATGCTCATCGCCCTCCCCACGGCCCAGCACGCGCTGGGGTTCTCCGACACCGACCGCCAATGGGTGGTGACCGCCTACACCCTCGGGTTCGGGGGGCTGCTCCTCCTGGGCGGGCGCATCAGCGACCTGGTGGGGCCGAAGCGCACCCTGCTCGCCGGGGTGGTGGGGTTCGCCGTGGCCTCGGCCGTGGGCGGGGCGGCCCGGGACACGGCCATGCTGATCGGGGCGCGGGCGGTCCAGGGGTCCCTCGGGGCGCTGCTGGCCCCGTCGGTGCTCTCGATCCTCACCACCACCTTCAGCGACCAGCGAGAGCGGGGACGGGCCTTCGGCATCTACGCCACCATCACCATCGCCGGCGCGGCCTTCGGGCTCATCCTCGGCGGTTTCCTGACCCAGTACCTCGACTGGCGGTGGTGCCTCTACGTGAACCTGCCCATCGCCGTGGCCGTGGCCGCCGGGACGGTGACCATGGTCCCCAGCCGGCCGCCGCACCACGGGGTCCGGCTCGACGTGCCGGGCGCGGTGCTCGGCTCGGCCGGCCTGGTGGCCCTGGTCTACGGGCTGGGCGCGGCGGGCGCCGACGGCTGGGGCTCGCCGTCGGTGGTCGGCCCGCTGGTCGCCTCGGCGCTGCTGCTGGCCGCCTTCCTCGCCCTCCAGGCCCGGGTGGCCAACCCGATCCTGCCGTTGCGCATCCCGGCCGACCGGAACCGCGGCGGCTCCTTCCTCACCATCGTCCTGGCGGTGCTCGGGATGTACGGCACCTTCCTCTTCCTCACCTACCTGCTCCAGACGGTCGACCACTACTCCCCACTCGAGACCGGGGTGGCCTTCCTGCCCCTCATGGCGGTGAACGGGCTGGCGGCCACCCAGCTGGCCAGCCGCCTCATGGCGCGCTGCAGCACCCGGTTCCTGGTGGTACCCGGCCTGCTCATCGCCGCCGCCGGGGTGGTCCTGCTCACCCGGCTCACGCCCGGCGCCCCCTACGCCTCCCACATCCTGCCCACCGAGATCCTGCTGGGCTTCGGGCTGGGGCTGGCGCTGGTGCCGTGCGTGTCCACCGCCACCAGCAACGCCGACCCGGGCGACGTGGGCGTGACCTCGGCCACCACCAACACCTCGCAACAGGTCGGCGCGTCCATCGGTACGGCCCTGCTGAACACCCTGGCCGCCTCGGCCACCGCCACCGAGCTGGCGGCCCACCCCGGCGGCCCCGCCGCCGTGGCCCGGGCCACGGTGCACGGCT
>JASHWO010000235.1 GCA_030044045.1 Acidimicrobiales bacterium | reverse complement strand
CGGGCAGATGGTGGCCTCCTCGCCCGGGCTGTTCGGCGAGGAGGTGGCCGACGAGTTCCGGTCGTGCCTCGACACCGGGCCGCCGGTGCCCTTCGGCGAGATGTGCCGGCGCATCGAGGACGACCTGGGCCAGTCCCTGGAGGAGGCCTTCGCCGAGCTCGATCCCGAGCCCATCGGGCGGGCCTCCATCGCCGTCGTCTACCGCGGCCGGCGCCACGACGGCCGGGAGGTGGCGGTCAAGGTGCTCCGGCCCGGCATCGAGCACCTGGTGGCCACCGACCTCGACCTGCTGCAGCCGCTGGTGGACGTCGTCTCCCGCTGGACCGGCGACCAGACCGCCGGCTCGGCTCTCCAGCTCCTGGGCGGCCTGCGCCAGCAGCTCGGCGAGGAGCTGGACCTGCGCAACGAGGCCCGGGCCCTGGCCCACTTCCGCCTGCTGGCCACCGAGATCGACCTGCCGCTGGTGGTGGTGCCCGAGCCCCACCCGGACCTGTCGGGCCCGAACGTGCTCACCATGGAGCTCCTGCACGGGGTGCCGGTGGACGACCTGGCCCGGGTGGCCGACCTCGGCTACGACCCGGCGCCGGTGATCGAACAGGTGGTGCGGAGCTTCTTCGTGACCGCGGTGCGCTGGGGCGTGTTCCACGGCGACGTCCACGCCGGCAACATGCTGCTGCTGCCCGACGGCCGCATCGGCATCCTCGACTGGGGGATCGTGGGCCGGCTCGACCACGACACCCACCGGTTCCTGGTCCGTCTGCTGGAGGGGGTGCTGGGCGACGACGGGGCCTGGCCGGAGATCACCGCCCACCTGACCCGGACCTACGGCCGGGCCATCCAAGAGGGGCTGGGGATGAGCGACGAGGAGCTGACGGCCTTCCTGCGCAGCCAGATCGAGCCCACCCTGACCCGGCCCTTCGGCGAGGTGAGCCTGGCCGCCCTGGTGCAGGCCCCCCAGATCCAGGCGGCCCGGGCGGTGGGAGCTCGGGCCCACGAGCGGCCGTGGCGCTCACTGGTACGGCGGCTGCGGGCCCAGCGGCGCATGCGCCGGCTGGCCGACGAGTCGGGCGGGCTGATGTCCGACTTCGACCGGGGCGCCTTCCTGCTCGGCAAACAGCTCGTCTACTTCGAGCGCTACGGCAAGCTCTTCATGGCCGACGTGCCCCTCATGCACGACCGGGCGTTCTTCGTGTCGCTCCTGGCCGGCGCCTCTCGGTGAAGGAGGGTGGAGGGCTATTGCTCGCCGTCCAGGACGGTGAAGCCGAGACGGCGAGCGGCCGTGGCCTGGCGCCGGTCGAGCGTCACCACGGTCACCGGCTGGTCGGTCCGGCTCTGCAGGAGATGGGCCGACGCCAGGTGCATGGCGTCGAGCGTCCCGATCACCTCGTCCAGCACGATCTGGCGGGCGGCGGCGTAGGTGGCCGGCGAGAGGCGCAGGACGCCGATCGGCCCGTCGCTGCTGGTGTCGACGTCGTAGGCGTCGAGGAGCGCCTGCACCCGCTCCTCCGTGATGAGGTGGTTGCGCCTGGTCCGGTGCAGGGTGCTCGGGAATTCCACGTCGGCCAGCTCGGACACCATCGCCGGGTCAGGCCCGCCGAAGAGCAGGGCGCGGATCCACCCGCCGCCGGACCTGTCGAGGTAGGCGGCGCCGAGGGCGCTGGTGTCGAAGAAGAGCACGGTCAGCGGTGCTCGTCCCGCTCTTCGACCACCGGGTTGCGATAGCCAGGGGGGAAGTCGATCACCGGAGGCACCCAGCAGCCGGGCTCGGTGGTGCGGGGCTTCACCAGCGGTCGGTCCATGAGCAGGCCGTTGGCGACCCCGGCCGCCTTCCAGGTCCTCCGGGTGGAGCCCGGCCCGCCGACGGCCACCCGGACCAGCCGGGTCACGTACTCGTTGACCGACACTCCCACGCTGCGGGCCTGCGCTTTCAGCGCGGCCGCCAGCTCGTCGTCCATGCGGGTGATCACCTGTGCCATGCCGTGATGCTATCTCAAGCCGCTCACTGATAACAACCCCCTCGTTGCCCGGAGAAACTGTAATGTGTTCTACTTCTGGGCGGCCCGGGACGGGCCACGGACGGTGGAGCCGGGATCGGCGACGGGAGGTGGGCATGGCGGGCAGCGGGGAGGAGGTCCTCACCAGCGCGCACGTCCTGGAGTACCCCTACGCCCGGTCGGTGGGCCCGGTCCTCGGTGCCTTCTTCACCGGCCTGCGGGAGGGGCGCATCCTGGGGGCCACCGGTTCGGACGGCACGGTGGTGGTGCCCCCGGCCGAGTACGACCCGGCCACCGCCGAGCCCACCGGCGACCTGGTGGCGGTGGGCCCCGGCGGCACGGTGGAGAGCTGGGCCTGGGTGGCCGAGCCGGCGCCCCAGCACCCGCTGGACCGGCCCTTCGCCTGGGTCCTGGTCCGCCTGGACGGGGCGGGCACGGCCCTGCTCCACGTGCTCGACGCCGGCTCGCCGGACCAGGTCCGCACCGGCCTGCGGGTGCGGGCCGAGCTCCGCCCGGCCGGCGAGCGGACCGGCGCCATCCAGGACATCCGGGCCTTCGTGCCGGCTGCGCCGTCTGGCCCGGCCGGGGCCCCACTGCCGTCCTCCTCGATGGCTGCTGGCTCCTCCGCGGCGCGGGGCCCCGACCCCATGCCGGCTGTGGAGGCTTCGCCGATGGAATCCGCCGCCACCGGCGTGCCCACCACCGGCGCGGCGGACCCCGTCACGACGTTGGCGACGCCGATGCGGCTCGACTACCAGTTCAGCGCCGGCATCGCCCAGTCCCGGACGTTGCGGGGGCTGGCCGAGG
>JASHWO010000234.1 GCA_030044045.1 Acidimicrobiales bacterium | reverse complement strand
TCGGGGCGTGGGCTGGGGCGACGTGGTATGCCTGGTGCTGCCCTCGTCGATCGACTACGCCGTCTGCTACGCCGCCTGTCTCCGGCTCGGCGCCGTCGCCAGCGGCATCAACCCCCGGCTGGGGCCGGCCGAGGTAGAGAGCATCGTGGCCCGCACCGCACCGGCCCTGACCGTCGTGGACCCGGCCCTGGACGTGCCCCTGTTCCCGGGCCCCGACCCCGGCACGGGCACCAGCGCGAGCCCCCGCCTCCGCCCCGGGCCCGGCTCGATCGTCACCCGGGAAGAGGCCGCTGCCGCCTGGGACAGCCCGCCGCCGGCCTGGTTCCCCACGCTCCACGAGGACGACCCGGTGGCCGTGGTGTGGACCAGTGGCACCACCGGGCGCCCGAAGGGCGCGGTGTTCGACCACCGCTGCCTGGCCGCGGTCAGCGAGGGGGCCGACGTGCTGAGCCGGCCGGGGGACCGCCGGCTGTCGCCCCTGCCGTTCGCCCACGTCGGCTACATGACCAAGATGTGGGACGAGATCGCCCATGGCATCACCACCGTGATCACCCCCACCCCCTGGCGGGCGGCCGGCGCGCTCCAGGCCATGGTGGACGAGCGGGTCACCGTGGCCCAGGGGGTGCCCACCCAGTGGTCCCTGCTGATGGCCCTGGAGGAGCTGGACCGGGCCGACCTCTCGTCGCTGCGCATCGCCGGCACCGGCGCCGCCCCCATGCCGGCCACCCAGGTGGCGGAGCTCCGGCGGCGGCTGGGGGTGCCGGTGGTGGTGCGCTACGCCTCCACCGAGGCGGCCATCTGCACGGGGACGGTGCCCGACGACCCGGACGAGGTGGTGGCTACCACGGTCGGCCGCCCGGTGCCCGGGGTGGAGCTCTCGGTGGCGGGCGAGGACGGGCGGGAGGTGGCGCCCGGCGAGCCGGGGCGGGTGCGCGTCCGCTCTCGGGCGGTGCTGCGCGGCTACTGGGCCGACGCCGCCGGCCGGGACGGCGTCACGGTGAGCGAAGCGCCCCACGGGACGGCCCACCTGGTCGACGCCGAGGCCACGGCGGCGGTCCTCTCACCCGACGGGTGGGTCACCACCGGGGATCTCGGGGTGGTGGGGCCCGACGGCAACCTACGGCTGGTGGGCCGGGAGCACGAGCGCTACCTACGCGGCGGCTACAACGTCTACCCGGCTGAGGTCGAGGAGGTGCTGGCCGCCCACGCCTCGGTGGCCCGGGCGGCGGTGGTGGGGGCGCCCGACCCGGTGCTGGGCGAGGTGGGGGTGGCCTTCGTGGTGCCGGCTGCCGGCGCTGGCAGGGCGGCGGCCGGACCGGGCCAGGGCCGGATGGCCGGCCCAGGCCGGGACCCGTCGTCCGGCACAGCGTGGGATCCGGACCGTGACTCCCAGGCCGGCCTGTCGCTGGCCGCCCTGCGGGCCCACTGCGCCGCCCGCCTGGCCGACTACAAGGCGCCCGACGTGCTGGTGGTGGTGGACGAGCTCCCGCTCACCCCCATGATGAAGGTGGACAAGCGGGCACTGGCCGCCCCGGCCCGGGCCGCGGCCCGTCCGGTGCCGGCGGGCGTGCGGCCGCCGCGACCGGTGGTTCCCGGTGGGAGCCGTGGCCCGCGCCAGGACGACGACGACATGGACAGCCAGGAGGAGGCAGGAGGCCGATGAGCCCGATCAGCAAGCTGGGAGGCCCGGATCCCGACCGGGGTACCGAGGTGGCGTTCCTCTCGCCGGGCCGGTTCACCAGCAAGGTGGCCCTGGTGACTGGGGCCGGGTCCGGCATCGGCCGGGCCACCGCCCGGCGGCTGGCCGCCGAGGGGGCGGCTGTGGCCTGCCTGGACATCGTCGGCGACGCCGTCGAGTCGGTGGTGGAGGAGATCGCCAAGGCCACGGCCGCGGCCCCGGAGTGGGCGCCGGGTGGGCGCGGCCTGGCCGTCCGCTGCGACGTCACCGACGAGGGGTCGGTGACCGACGCCGTGGCCCGGGCGGCCGGGGATCTGGGCCCGGCCACTGCCGTCTGCAACGTGGCCGGGATCGGCCGCTTCGCCCACACCGTCGACCAGACGCTGGAGGGGTGGGACCGGATCCTGGCCGTCAACCTCACCGGCACCTTCCTGGTCACCCGGGCCACGCTGCCCGCGCTGCTCGAGCACGGCGGGTCGATCACCAACGTGGTGTCGACCGCCGGGGTGATGGGCCAGGCCTACGCCGCCGCCTACAGCGCATCCAAGGGCGGGGTGGGCATGATGACCAAGGCGCTGGCCGTCGAGTACGTCGACAAGGGGGTCCGGGTGAACGGGGTGGCGCCCGGCGGGGTGGACACCCCGTTGGTGTGGGAGTTCGGGTTCCCCGAGGGGGCCGACCCGAAGCAGATGGAGCGGATGATGACGCCAATGGGGTTCTGCCGCCCGGCCGAGGTGGCGGCGGCCATCGCCTTCCTGGCCTCGGACGAGGCTGGCTACGTCTCTGGCGCCATCCTCTCAGTGGACGGGGCGCTGAGCGCCTGACCGGCGCCGGGTGGGCGCCGGCCGGGCGAGCGCCGCGCCGGCAGCCGGCCACCACCCGGCCCCGGCCGGTGTGCCAGGCTCGACGGGTGCCGTCCGAGCCCGAGCCCGAGCCCGCCGCCGAGCCCGCGCCCGCCCCGGTGGATGGCGCCCCGACCGCTCCGGGCCTTGTGTCGGATGACGGGGCTCTGTCCCTCGGTATGCCTGACGCCACCGCGCCGCCGCTGCGGGTGGCCCTCGACGCCACCCCGCTGCTGGGGCGCCCGACCGGGGTGGGCGCCTTCTGCGCCGGCGCGTTGGGGGGGCTTGCCGCCCGGCCCGACCTGGCGGTGTCGGCCTTCGCCGTGAGCTGGCGGCGCCGGCGAGGCATCCGGAGCCTGGTCCCCGACGGGGTGGCCGTGATGGACCGTCCCATGCCCGCCCGCCCCCTCCACCAGGCGTGGCGACGCGCCGGCCTGCCCCCGGTGGAGTGGTTCGTCGGCCCGGCGGACGTGGTCCACGGCACGAACTTCGTGGTCCCGCCGGCCCACCGGGCGGCCCGGGTGGCCACCGTGCACGACCTCACTACCGTCCGCTTTCCCGAGCTGTGCGACGCGCCCACCCTGGCCTACCCGGCGCTGGTGCGCCGGGCCCTGGCCGGCGGCGCCTGGGTGCACACCCCGTCGGCCGCCGTGGCCGCCGAGGTGGTGGAGGTGCTGGGGGCCGACCCCGACCGCGTGCGCGCCGTCCACTCCGGGGTGCCCCCGCTGCCGCCGCCGGACCGGTCGGCCCCGGCCCGCTACCGGCCGGCAGGGACCGGCC
>JASHWO010000025.1 GCA_030044045.1 Acidimicrobiales bacterium | reverse complement strand
GCCGGTGCCGGGGGCCCAACCGGCGCCGCCCACGGCGGCCCGCGTCCGCACCACCCGACCGGCCCGGCCACCCCGCACCTCGGCCCGGCTGCGGCGGGCCCGGTCGGCCCCGTCGCCACTCCCCCGCAACCGCTCCAATATGTCGGTCACCGCCTTGCGGATGGTCTGCGGGTCGATGCCGTGCTCGGCGTTGTAGGCGATCTGGCGCTCCCGGCGGCGCTGGGTGATGCCCACCGCCTCCCGCATGGAGTCGGTCACCGTGTCGGCGTAGAGCACCACCTTGCCCTCGACGTTCCGGGCGGCCCGGCCCATGGTCTGGATGAGGGCCGAGGTCGAGCGGAGGAAGCCCTCCTTGTCGGCGTCGAGGATGGCCACCAGCGACACCTCGGGCAGGTCCAGCCCCTCCCGGAGCAGGTTGATCCCCACCACCACGTCGATGGTGCCCAGCCGCAGCTGGCGCAGGATCTCCACCCGGGCGATGGTGTCGATGTCCGAGTGGAGGTACTGCACCCGCACCCCGGCGTCGGCCAGGTAGTCGGTCAGATCCTCGGCCATCTTCTTGGTGAGCGTGGTCACCAGCACCCGGCCGCCGTGGCCCACCGCCTCGTCGATGCGGGCCATGAGGTCGTCGATCTGCCCCTTGGTCGGCTGGACCACCACCTCCGGGTCGACCAGGCCGGTGGGCCGGACCACCTGCTCCACCACCTGGGCCGACTGCTCCAGCTCGTAGGGGCTCGGGGTGGCCGACACGAAGATGGCCTGGGGCACCCGCTCGACGAACTCCTCGAAGCGCAGCGGCCGGTTGTCCAGGGCCGAGGGCAGGCGGAAGCCGTGCTCGACCAGCACGTCTTTCCGCGAGCGGTCGCCGGCCCACTGGCCGTGGAGCTGGGGGACGGCCACGTGGCTCTCGTCGATCACCACCAGGAAGTCCTTCGGGAAGAAGTCGAGCAGGGTGAACGGGGTCTCCCCCGGCTTTCGGCCGTCCAGGTGACGGCTGTAGTTCTCGATGCCCGAGCACACCCCGGTCTCGGCCAGCATCTCCAGGTCGTGCTCGGTGCGCACCCGCAGCCGCTGGGCCTCCAGCAGCTTGCCCTCCTGCTCGAACCGGGCCAGCCGCTCCCGCAGCTCCACCTCGATGGTGCCCACCGCCCGCTGGATGGTCTCGTCCCCGGCCACGTAGTGGGTGGCGGCGAACACCACCACGTCCTCCTGCTCCTGCCCCATCTCCCCGGTGAGCACGTCGAAGGGGACGATCCGCTCGACGGTGTCGCCGAACAGCTCCACCCACAAGGCCGTCTCCTCGTAGGCCGGGTGGATCTCCACCGTGTCCCCCCGGGCCCGGAAGGTGCCGCGGACCAGGTTGACGTCGTTCCGGCCGTACTGCAGGTCGACCAGCCGGCGCAGCAGGGCCCGCTGGTCGACCTCCTCCCCCACCTTCAGGCCCAGGATGCGGTCTCGGTACTCGTCGGGCGAGCCCAGGCCGTAGATGCAGGAGACCGAGGCCACCACCACCACGTCCCGGCGCATGAGCAGCGAGGAGGTCGTGGCGTGGCGGAGGCGGTCGATCTCGTCGTTGATCGAGGAGTCCTTCTCGATGTACGTGTCGGTGGTGGGGAGATACGCCTCCGGCTGGTAGTAGTCGTAGTAGGAGACGAAGAACTCCACCCGGTTCTTCGGGAACAGGTCGCGGAGCTCCGAGGAGAGCTGGGCGGCCAGCGACTTGTTGGGCTCGATGATCAGGGTGGGGCGCTGGGCCGCCTCGATGGTCCAGGCGATGGTGGCCGTCTTGCCGCTGCCGGTGATGCCCTGGAGGGTCTGGTAGCGGTCGCCCCGGCGCACCCCCTCGGCCAGGGCGGCGATGGCCGCCGGCTGGTCCCCGGCCGGCCGGAAGGGGGACACCACCTCGAACTGGGGCACCTCCCGATGGTACGCGCCGGTGCCCGCCCCGGTGCTGCTCTGCCATGCTGGTCACCGCCGCACCGGCTGGAGGGTGCCGTGTCGTCGTGAAGCATGATGCGCTATGCTCGCCGCGTGAAGCGAACCACGGTCATGCTCCCGGAGGACGTCGACGCGCGGCTCCGGCTCGAGGCAAGACGGCGTGGCGTCTCGATCGCCGACGTCGCTCGCGAGGCGATCGAACAGCATCTGCCCGCCACGGCGTCGACGGGCCGGCTGAGCTTCTTCGCGGTCGACAAGGGTGGTCCTCCCGATGCTTCTGACCGGGTGGACGAGCTCGTCGCCAACGCGGTGTCCGCCACGCACGTGCCCGAGCCCGGCCGGCACCAGCCAGCACGGCCCGAGTAGGTGCTGATCGTCGACGCAGGTCCGCTCTACGCCGCGGCAGCGAGCGGCGACCGCAACCATCGTCGCAGCGTGGAACTGCTCGCCGGCGCCGAGCCGCCGCTCATGGTCCCGTCACTCGTCGTGACCGAGGTCTGCTACCTCCTGGCGGACCGCATCGGAGCACACGCCGAGCTGGCGTTCTCCCGCTCGCTCGCCCAACGGGAGCTGATCGTCGAGCCGGTGCTCGACCACGAGTGGGGCCGGATCGCCGAGCTGACCGAGCAGTACGTCGACCTCCCGTTGGGCGTCGTGGACGCATCCGTCGTCGTGCTCGCCGAGCGTCACCGGGCGGCGCGCATCGCCACCCTGGACCGGCGGCACTTCTCGGTGGTGCGCCCCCGGCACGTGCCCGCGTTCACCCTGCTCCCCTGACCGCCGGACCTGGCGAAGCGCCCCGGCCCTGCCGCGTCACCGGTCGGCCCGGGCGCGCGCGGACGCTGGTTCGGTCACCTGCCCGCCGCCGGTCAGCAACGACCCCCTCAGGTCAACGCCGGCTCCCGCCCCGGGGCGAACTGCTGTGCCGGGAACTTCCCCGACTGGCACCACAGGGCGTCGATGGTGAGCCCGAGGTCGAAGGGTTCCCCGTTGTAGGTGAGGGTTCGCGGGCCCAGGGTGAGGCCGTCTTGTTCGTGGCGGGCGTAGAGGTCGGGACCCACCGGCACCGGTGGGCGGGGTGCCCGGGGGACCACTGCACCGTCGGGGGTGCGCACGGTCACCTTGCCCGCAGGGGTCATGGTGAGGGAGAAGCCCCCCTCGTGGACCAGGCGGTGGTGCGCTTTGCACAAGGTGGTGAGGTTCGAGAGCGTGGTCCGGCCCCCGGCCGAGACGAAGGTGACGTGGTGGACGTCGACGTAGCGGCGCTGGGTGCACCCTGGCCAGCGACAGCCCCCGTCGCGGGCCCTGACCGCCCGGCGGAGCGAGCCTGGGATCCGCCTCGTCTTTCCTTCGGGGACGACCGAGCCACCGGATCGAAAGCGAAGCGCCGACACCGCCGCCCCGCAGCAGAGCCGCCGGGCGGTGTGCGAGGAGATGGCCCCCACCTCTTCCACGTAGGCACAGCCCTCGGCGGTGGGGTCCGCCAGCACCGCCTCGTCCACGTGGACCACCACCGAGACCGCCGGGCCCCCTTCCCCCGGTGGGCGCAACCCCCCGGCCAGGGCCGCTTCGCAGACCGCCACCAGGGCGTCGGCCCACTCGGCGGCCATCCGCTCCCCGGCCTCGAGGGTGGCCGTGGCCGGGTTGGCGGGGTCCGGCCCGTAGGTCCAGGTGGCCGTCGTGGCCTCGCCGCCGGACGTTCCCGCGGGAACGTCCTCCGCCCGGTCCGCGGCCAGGGCCTGGCGGGCGGCCTCGATGGCCGCCAGCACCACGGCGCCCTCCTCGGGGGAGAACCGGGCCCGGAGCACCACCATGCCGTCGTCGTCGGTGAAGCTGCGCAGGAACCGCCGGTCGTGGCGGGCCAGGTGCTGGGGTCCCTCGTCGGGATCGGCCCGGCGGTACTCGCGCACCACGCGTTCGAGCTGTGAGGCCGTGGCCTCGCGGGCCATGGCCACCAGCCCCTCCTCGAGCCGGCGGTTGGCGATCCGGGTGATGGCCCGGACCTTGGAGTAGGAGATCTCCCCGGCCGAGAAGGCGGCGCGCACCGCCGGCAGGTCAGCCAGCGCTCTCCCCACCCGCACCTGCTCGCGGGCGGCCCCGAGGGAGACCCCGCAACGCCAGTTCAGCCAGTGGGCGCACGAGCGCAGTCCCTCCTCGGCCCAGATCCCCCGCCGGTCGAGCTCGCCCACCAGCAGCACCATCTGGCACTCGGCCACGCTCAGGTGGGCCGCATGGGTGCACAGCTCGTCCTGGAGGGCCTCGTTCGAGAGGGCACCGAGGGCGGCGGGGTCGGGGGGCGGCGGGACAGTGGGGGACGGGGAGACCGGAGTGATGGCCTCGGTGGGCGGGCCGCCGGCCGGGTTGCTGGTGTCGGAGTCGTCGAACATGCGTTCGATGCTACGCCCTGGATGTGACCGTTTGGGCTGGTGGGGGCCACAGGAGGTGGGCGCGCCGGGCCGGCTCGGCCTCCCGCCGTAGCCGGACGCGTTCCCGCGGGAACGTCCCTGACGGGCCGGGTCCCCATAGGACCGCCGTGTGATGGCCCGATCGCCCCGTGAGGGGCCGGGCCGGCCGCCCCTCAGCCCGGCACGCCCTCGCGGCGGCGCAAGTCCTCCAGCCAACGCCACAGCCGGTCGACCTCGCCGGCCAGGTGGTCGAGCGAGCCCGAGTTGTCCACCACGAAGTCGGCGCCGGCCAACCGCTCCTCCCGGGAGGCCTGGGCGGCGATGCGGGCCTCGGCGTCGGCCCGGTCCATCCCCCGAGGCCCGGTCAGCCGGGCCAGCGCCACCGCCACCGGGCAGTCCACCACCACCACGGCGTCCAGCCCCACCGTCTCCCGGTGGACCGCCGCCAGCAGGGGGATGGCCAGCACCACCACGGCACCGGCGGCCACCAGGGCGTTGCGCCGCTCGATCATGGCCAGGCCGATGGCCGGGTGGGTGACGGCGTTCAGGTCGGCCAGGGCGGCCGGGTCCCCGAAGGCCACCTTGGCCAGGGCCGGCCGGTCCACCGTGCCGTCGGCGGCCAGGATGCCGGCACCGAACCGGTCGACCAGCGGCTGGTAGGCCGGGCCGCCGGGGGCCACCACCTCCCGGGCCACCATGTCGGCGTCGATGAGGACGGCGCCCCGGGCCACCAGCAGCTCGGCCACCGCCGACTTCCCGGCCCCGATCCCCCCGGTGAGCCCGACCGCCAGGCCCCTCATCTCGAATGGATGGGCCGCCGCCCTACGGCGAACAGCACCAGGGTGGTGTCGTCCAGGTCCTCGGTGACGAACCAGTCGTCGGCGGTGATGCCGGTGGCCCCCCCGGTGTCGCCCCGGGCCACCAGGCGGTAGGCCAGGGGCAGCAGGCGGGTGTACGCCGCCACGTACCACGAGCGGGGGATGCGGTGGCGCAGGTCCAGCACGTCCAGCCGGAGCAGGCGCTCGGCCCGGGCCCGCCGGGCGGCGAAGTCGGCCTTCACGTGGGGCACGGCGTCCACCCCACCGAGCCAGACCTCCCCGAAGTACCGGCCCAGCAGCTCGGCCAGCTCCCGGCGGCCGAAGAGGTGCACGTGGAAGGGGTTCTCGAAGTCGGCCGGCTCGTTCGGGGTCAGGAAGAAGGCGGCGCCGCCGGGGGCCAGCACCCGGGCGATCTCGGCCACGTGGGCCTCCGGCCGCACGAAGTGCTCGATGAGGTGGGAGGAGCACACCCCGTCGAAGGACCCGCCGGCGAACCCCAGCCGCAAGGCGTCCATCCGGGCCACCCGCAGCCCCGCCGGGCCGAACTGCCGGGCGGCGGTGACGGTGGCCTCCTCGCTGTAGTCGGCCCCCACCACGGTGCGGCCCTCGCCGGCCAGGCCCACCGACTCGAACCCCTGGCCGCAGCCGACGTCGAGCAGCAGGCCCGGCCCCAGGCGCTCGATCACCGCCCGGTAGCCGGCGGCGTGCAGGGCCAGCAGCGAGTCGGGCGTGACCCCCTGCTGGGGCCGTTCGCCGGTGAGCCGGGAGTGGGTTGCGCTGGGGGTCTTGGGGGGCATGGTCTTGGGGGCCACGGTGCCTCGTCCTCGCTGGGCCGACGGCTTACACTACCGGCGCTTGACGACGACCTCACCGACCGTCCCGGCCACCGCCGTGGCGGCTCCCCGCCGGGCCCAGGGCCTCCTCCCCCTGCTGGAGCACCTGCTGGTGGCGGCGGTGGCGTTCGTGCCGCTGCTGGCCGTCGACCCCGGAGTGGTCACCTCGGACACCAAGGTCTACCTCTACCTCGACCCCACCCGCTTCCTCTCCCAAGTGGCCACCATGTGGAACCCCACGGTGGCCCTGGGCACGGTCACCCACGAGTACATCGGCTACCTGCTGCCCATGGGGCCGTTCTTCGCCGGGGCCCACCTGCTCCACGTGCCCACCTGGGTCGCCCAGCGCCTCTGGCTGGGGGCCATCCTCTTCGCCGCCGGGGCCGGGATCTTGTACCTCTGCCGGACCCTCGACCTGCGGGGGCCGGGCCGGGTGGTGGCGGCGCTGGCCTACCTGCTCTCGCCGTACTTCCTGCAGTACGCCGGGCGGATCTCGGTCATCCTCCTCCCCTGGGCCGGGCTCCCCTGGATGGTGGCCTTCACCGTCCTGGCCCTGCGCCGGGGGGGCTGGCGCTACCCGGCCCTCTTCGCCGTGGTGGTGGCCGTGGTCAGCGGGATCAACGCCACCGCCATCATCTACGTGGGCGTGGCCCCGGTGCTGTGGCTGGTCTACGCCGTGGCCGTCGAGCGGGAGGGGACCTGGCGCCGGGCGGGGGTGGTGGCCCTGAAGGTCGGCGCCCTCACCGTGCTGGCCTCCCTGTGGTGGATCGTCGGCCTGGAGGTGGAGGCGGCCTACGGGGTGGACGTCCTGAAGTACACCGAGACCGTCCCCTCCACCAGCGCCACCTCCAGCGCCTCGGAGGTGATCCGGGGCCTGGGCTACTGGTACTTCTACGGCGGCGACCGGCTGGGGCCGTGGACCCAGGCGGCGGTGCTCTACACCCAACAGGCCTGGCTACTGGCCCTCTCCTACGCCCTCCCGCTGTTCTCGTTCGTCGCCGCCGTGCTGGTGCGCTGGCGGCACCGGGCCTACTTCGTAGTGCTGGTGGTGGTGGGCGTGGTCCTCTCGGTGGGGGCCTTCCCCTACGGCAGCCCCACCCCGCTGGGCGGGGTGCTGAAGGCCTTCATGGTCGACACCACCGCCGGGCTGGCCCTGCGCTCGACCGACCGGGCCACCCCGCTGGTGGTGCTGGGGCTGGCCATGCTGCTGGGCAGCGGGGCCACCGCCCTCTGGTACCGCATCCCCTGGCTGGGGCTGGTCACCGCCGCCGTGCTGGCCGGGCTGGTCGTGGCCAACAACCCGGCCATGTTCAACGGCGACGCCGAGGTGGCCAGCACCTTCCACATCCCGGCCTCGCTGCCCGGCTACGAGCTGGCGGCCATCGACCACCTGAACGCCACCCACCCGGGCACCCGGGTGCTGGCCATCCCCGGCGACGACTTCGCCACCGAGCGCTGGGGCAACACGGTGGACACCCCCCAAGCGGCCCTGCTGACCCGCCCCTTCGTGACCCGGGAGCAGCAGATCATGGGCTCGGAGGCCACGGCCGACACCCTCTACGCCGAGGACGCCCCCATCCAGACAAGCATCGAGGACTGGACAGCGCTGGCCACAATGGCCAGGTTGCTGAGCGCCGGGGACGTGCTGGTCGAGTACGACCAGGCCTACGAGCACTACGGGGTGCCCCAGCCCGAGCTGGTGGCCGAGGACCTGGCGGCCACCCCGGGGGGGACCCCTCGCGGCCTGTCCGACCCCGTGTCCTACGGCACACCGGTGCCGAACGTGGCCACAATTTCCACCCTCGACGAGGCGGACCTGGCCACCACACCGAACCCCTCCTGGCCGTCGCCGCTGGTGAGCTACACCGTCGACCACCCTCGCCCGCTGACCCGGGCCGAGTCCGACGGCGGCGCCCTGGTGGTGGCCGGCACAGCGGTCGGCCTGCAGGACCTGGCCGACGCCGGCATGCTCGACACCTCCAGCGCCATCTACTACGCCGGCACCCTCGACGCCCACCCGACGCAGCTCCGCCAGCTCATGAAGGACGGCGCCACCCTGGTCGTCACCGACACCAACCGGAAGCAGGCCTTCCGCTGGGACACACTGACCTCCAACTACGGGCAGACCGAGACCCCGTCGACAGACGTGGCCCAGCACACACCGAGCGACAGCCCGATCACACTGTTCCCCCACGCCCCGGCCGACGCCCACGCCGTCGCCTCCTACGGGGGCGCCTCCTACGGGGGCGCCTCCGACGATGGAGCCTCCTACGGCGGGGCCGTCGACGTCACCGCCTCGTCGTACGGCAACACAATCTCCTACACCCCGGAGGACCGCCCCTACGACGCCATCGACGGCGACGTGGACACGAACTGGGAGACGGGGACCTTCCAGGCCGACCCGGCCGGCCAGTGGTGGCAGGTGGCCTTCCCCCACGCCGTCACCACCACACACGTCACCGTCACCCAGCCGGTCACCGGCGACCTCTCCCGGTGGATCACCCGGGTGACCCTCACCTTCACAGGCGGGCACCGGGAGACCGTGGCCCTGGGCCCGGCGTCCCGGAAGGTGGGCGGGCAGGCGCTCACCTTCCCCACCCGCACGTTCCGCACCCTGCGCATCACCATCGACGCCACCAGCGACGACCACGCCCCGCCGGCCAAGGCGGTGGCCGTGGGCTTCTCCGAGGTGTCCGTGCCCGGCCAGCACGTGGTGGAGGTGGTGAAGATGCCGGACGACCTGCTGCAGGCGGCCGGGGCCGCCTCGATCGACAACCGCCTGACCATCTCGATGTCCCGGGAGCGGGTCTCGCCCTACCCGCCCCGCTCGGACCCGGAGACCACCATCAGCCGGGAGTTCACACTGCCCACCGCCCGCACCTTCACCCTGTCGGGCACGGCCAGCATCTCGGCCCTGCTGCCCGACGACCAGATCGACCGGCTGGCCGGGCTGCCCGGGGCCACAGGCCGCGGCATCGTGGCCTACTCCAACGGGCGGCTCAACGGCGACCTGCAGGCCGGGGCCGAGGCGGCCATCGACGGCAACCCGGCCACCGCCTGGCAGCCTGGCTTCGGCACCACCCACCAGGTGGGCGACTGGCTGCAGTACGACCTGCCCCACACACTGACCTTCGGCAGCATGACACTGCAGGTCCTGGCCGACGGGCGCCACTCGGTGCCCACTTCGTTGCGGGTCACCGCCACCCGGCCCACAGGCCAGGCGACCACCCGCACCCTCGACCTGCCGCCGATCGCCGACAGCTCGGTCGCCGGGGCCACCACCACCGTGCCCCTGCGTTTCCCCACAGTGACCGGCGACCGCATCCGGGTCACCGTCACCGGCGCCCGGCTGGAGTACACCACGAACTACACGGTGACCAGCCGCACCGCCCTGCCGCTGGGCATCGCCACACTGGGCGTCCCCGGGCTGCAGGCGCCGGCCTTCCCCGCGGCCGTGCCGGGCACCTGCCAGTCCAACCTGATCTCGATCGACGGCCACCCGGTGACAGTGGCCGTGGTGGGCAGCACGGCCAGCGCCCTGGCCAACGGCGAGCTGCGCATCGAGCCGTGCGGGGCCGACGCCGCCGGCATCACCCTGCCGGCCGGGCCGAACGTGGTGGAGACCCAGCTGGCCGACACACCGGCCCACCCCAGCACACTGCACTGCCAGGCCGACGCCGACTGCCGGGGCTGGAACGTCGACCAGCTGGTCCTGGACTCGGCCCCGGGCGGGGGGCCGGAGCCGGTCACGGCCGGCGGCAGCGTGCCGTCGCCCCAGCCGGCCGGCGCCCCGTCGGTCACCGCCACCGGCCAGACAACCATCCACATTGCGGCCTCGGTGACCAAGGCCGGCGAGCCGTTCGAGCTGGTCCTGGGCGAGAGCGTCGACGCCGGCTGGACCGCGGTGGCCCACCCGGCGGCCGGCGCCCGGGCCGGGTCCCGGTCGGTGGCCCTGGGGTCGCCGGAGCTGGTGGACAGCTTCGCCAACGGCTGGCCGGTGTCGGCCGCCGACCTGGCCGCCGTGGGGGCCACCGGTGCGGGGGGCACCCACGCCCTCACCGTCAGCCTGG
>JASHWO010000233.1 GCA_030044045.1 Acidimicrobiales bacterium | reverse complement strand
GCCGCCGCCCGGAGCGGCGGCCATGCCCACCACCGGGGCGTTCAGCGGCTGGCCGCCCATCGAGCCGTCGAACGGTGCGTTGCCGAAGGCGAAGATGCCGCCGTCGCTGGCCACCTCCCAGTAGCCGCCGGAGGTGGCGTCATCGGATGCGCCGCCGCCGCCGCCCGGAGCGGCGGCCATGCCCACCACCGGGGCGTTCAGCGGCTGGCCGCCCATCGAGCCGTCGAACGGTGCGTTGCCGAAGGCGAAGATGCCGCCGTCGGCCGCCGACAGCCAGTAGCCGCCGATCCCGCCGCTGGCCCCGGCCGACGACGGGGGCCCGGCCAAGTTCCCCAGGGTGGCCGGGGCGTAGTAGTGGGCCACGATCTGCTGGTAGGTCCAGTTCCCCTGCCCTGTGTCCTGCCCGACGGCGTAACCCAGCGCCCCCCACTGCCCCATACCGATGCCGTGGCCCCACCCGTGCCCCTGCAACTGGACGCCGGCCGCGCTCTGGGAGGCCACGTGAAAGAAGTCCGACTGGAGGCCCAGGTCGTCGGCGAACTCCGGCCCCGTCACGGCCACGCTGCCGGCCGACCCGGTCACGGTGAGCGAGTCCACCCGGCCCCAGTCCTGTCCCGGGTCGAAGCCACCGTCTGTCTGCACGTCTGTCACCTGGGAGAACGTGCCGATCGCCGGCCACTGCGCCTCGATCGACGCCGCGCTGACCGACGCTGTCCACGAGTGGTTCGGGTTGCAGGCCGACGGCAGGCAGACGGCGTCGCCGGCGTCCGGCACGGGGGTGAAGGGCGAGCCCTGGGCGGCGCTGGAGGTGTACCCGCCGGTCGAGGCCGAGTACTCGGTGGTGGCGATGGCGCCGTCGGGCATGAACATGACCTGGCCGGCGGTGTCGTTCGCCGCGGCGATGCTGGCCGGGGTGACGTACTCGGTCCCCCGGTAGTCCTGGCAGGAGAGGTCGCAGGTGTCGGCGTAGCCCCCGTAGCCGTCCGGATCGGCCAGCACGTAGGAGCGCACGGCCACCGCCTGGGCCTCCAACTCCTGGAACCCCCAGTCCCGGCCCTGCGGGCCGGGACCACCGAGTGTCGCCCACGTGGAGGGCGACTCCCCGGGGACCGTGTCGGCCACGTACTCCTCCAGCGGGAGGGTGTTGACCGTGCGGGCCTGTCCTGTCGAGTCGTAGAGGGCGGTCAGCGTGCCGTCCACCGTGGGGCTCCCGCCGGCCACGCAGAGGGTCAGCGGCGCCGAAGCGGTCACCGGGCTGGCCACCGGGGCCACCTGGCCCGACGCCACCTCGGTCCACGGCCCGGCGCAGTCTGTCCCTGTGGCTGTGTCGCGGTAGACGAGCCAGGTTCCGGCCACCCGTGTCTGCTGGACGAACAGCACCGCCCGGCTGCCGGGCGCCCCGGGCGCCGAGACGCCGCCCGGCGAGGCGGCGATCACGTTCTGTGTGTCGTTCTCGGTCATGGCCACGGTGACGTCGGTTGTGTCCGAGGGCACGGTCGAGGGGGACGGTGCCGAAGCCACTGCCGGCACCGGGGCGGCTGGCGGGGCGGCCAGCGATGCCCCGGCACCGGCCGACGGGCTCGCCAGGAACAGCAGCGGGACCACCAGGGCGAGCGCCGACCCGGTGCCGGCGGCCGTCGCGACCCGCCGGAGACGGGGCCGGGGCCGGCGGGGCGGCAGGCAGCAGCGCCTGTGGCTGGTGTGGCTGGTGTGGCTGGTGGTGCCGGAGGGACCGATGGGGCGATGCTAGTCGGGGCCCTCCCGGCCACCGGTACACTCCCGGCCGTGCGCGTCGACCAGGTCATCCCCACCCTGGCCAGCCGCGACGCGGTAGGGGTGCACACCTACGCGCTCACCACCGCCCTGCGCGCCGCCGGGATCGACTCGGACATCTACTACGGCCAGTGCAGCGCCGACGTGGCCGGGCTGGGCCGGCCCCTGGTGGAGCTGGGCCGGGCCGGGCGGGACCGCTGGCTCCTCTACCAGTCGTCCATCGGCAGCCCCGTCTACGACGTGCTGGCCGCCCGCAGCGAGCCCAAGCTGGTCAACTACCACAACATCACCCCAGCCGAGCTGCTCGGGCCGTGGGAGCCGCAGGTGGGCTACGAGGTCAGCCTGGGGCGGACCCAGCTTGAGCGGTTGGCCCCAGAGAGCCGGCTGGCCGTGGCCGACTCGGCCTACAACGAGCGCGAGCTGGTGGCGGCCGGCTACGGCCGGACGGCCGTGGTGCCCCTCCTCATCGACATGACGGCCACCGGGGCCGACCCGGATCCCCGGACCGCCGCCCGGCTGGCCGCCGACAAGGAGCGGGGCGGGGCGGACCTGCTCTTCGTGGGCAAGATCTCCCCCCACAAAGCCCCCCACGACCTGGTAAAGATGCTGGCTGTCTACCGCCGCCTGTACGACCCGCGGGCCCGCTTGCGGCTGGTGGGCTCGCCGCTGGGCGACCGCTACGCGCCGGCCCTGGCCGCCTTCGTCGACCGGGTGGGGCTGGCCGACGCCGTGACCGTGACCGGCTCGGTCGACGCCGCCGAGCTCGAGGCCTACTACCGCTCGGCCGACGTGTTCGTGTGCGCCTCCGACCACGAGGGGTTCTGCGTGCCGGTGGTCGAGGCCATGGGCCACGGGCTCCCGGTGGTGGCCTACGGCGCCGCCGCCTTGCCGGAGACGGTGGGCGACGCCGGGCTGGTGCTGCCCACCAAGGAGCCGCTCCGGTTCGCCACCGCCGTGGCCCGGGTGGTGGACGACGCCGCGTTGCGGGCCCGCCTGGCCGAGGCCGCCGCCCGCCGGGTGGCCGAGTTCTCGGTGGCCCGCGCCACCGAGCGGTTCGTAGGCCTGGTCCGGGAGGCCGTCGGGGGCTGAGCCGCCGCCCGGTGCCGACCCGGGCACACCCCGATGAGGCCCGGCACCATCGGGTGCAGCCTGGAGCCCGGCCGGGCGCCCACCGCCGGGCG
>JASHWO010000232.1 GCA_030044045.1 Acidimicrobiales bacterium | reverse complement strand
GCCGCCAGCAGGTCCCGGCGTGCCGCCCGGCGCTGCTCCTCCAGCAGGTCTCGCAGCTCGTCGAGGGACGACCCCTCACCCGTCCCGCCGAATGTCGCCCAGTGTCCCATCTCGCCCATGCGCCCGATCTGGACGTCCAGATCGCGCACCCGTCCCAGCGCGTCGGCCAGCCACGAGAGCTCGGCCCGCAGGGCCTGGGCCCGGACCGGCAGCACCTCGGCGAAGAAGTCGATGGCCGCCCGCAGCCGCCGGGTGGCCACCCGCATGTCGTGGAGCTCCTCGACGTCCTCCCCGAGGCGGGTCCCGGGCTCCCGGGCCAGCAGCGCCCCGAGCTGCAGGCGCAGCACGGCGAAGGCCAGGTCGCCCAGGCTGGACTCGGCGGTCACCCCGGTGGGGCCCAGCTCGGGTGGGCCTGGCACCTCCACCCCGAGGGCCAGCAGCCCGGCCTCGAACTTGGAGAGGGTGGCCGGCTGGAGCCCGCAGGTGCGCCGCAGGTCCTCCACCAGCGGCCGGAGCGTGTCCACCCACTCCGGCGCCACCTCCACCTCGACCCGCCGCAGGCGCACCGGCTGCTCGCCGCCGCCCGCGGTGATCACGGTGTCGTCGAGCGCCACCTCCGCCACCTCGTCGCCGCCCATCCGGAGGGAGTACGGACGGCGCCGGGTACGCACCTCCAGCACCTGCCGGAACGGGCGCTGCCCGGCCACGGCCGAGACCCGCCGCCCCACCGGTCCGTCCGATCCGAGCGCCGGCACGCCACCCTCGGGCAGCGGCTCGCTCACCTCCAGCCGCTCCCGGAGCCCGCCACTGCCGGCGGGCTGGGTGTCCTTCAAGGTGGCCTCGTCGCTGCGGCCGCGGCTCCGGGTGCGGAGCACGAACCCGGCACGGCCGATCCGCCAGTCGGCGGTGTCGAGGTAGCGGTCGACCAGCCGCCTGGCCGGTTTGGCCAGCGCCGTAGGCACCGTGTCCGCCGAGGCCCCCGCCGGGTCGGGGGCGTCCGTGACACCGCCCGGCGCCGGCGGCAGCGCCGCCAGCCAGCGCTCGACGGGCCGGAGGTCCAACGCGTCGAACTGCCACTCGACCTCTACGGGGTCGGCCGGCTGCGGGCCGGTCCTGCGGTCGGTCACGTACCGCAGGCTACTGCCGGGCCGCGGCTGCCGACAGGGGGATGCAACCGCTCCCTGGCGACCGCCGGTAGGCTCCGCGACATGGGGAGTAGCCGTACTGCCACCATGGTGCCGTACCAGCGGGCCGGTGGGTTGGTACGGGCCGCCGGCGGCATCCCCGTGCGCCGCTCGGCCGACGGGTGGCGCGAGGTGGCGGTGGTCCACCGGCCGGGCCGGGCCGACTGGTCGTTCCCGAAGGGCAAGCTGGCCGAGGGTGAGAGCTTCGAGGACTGCGCCCTGCGCGAGGTCTGGGAGGAGACGGGGCTGCACTGCCGGCTCGGCCGGTTCATCGGCCACACCGAGTACCGGGACCGCAAGGACCGGCCCAAGGTGGTGGCCTACTGGGTGATGGCGCCGGTAGGCGGCGACTTCCGGCCGAACGCCGAAGTGGACGAGCTGCGTTGGGTCGACCTGGGCACGGCCGCCGACCTCCTCACCTACGACCGGGACCGCGAGCTGCTGATCGTGCTGTCGGCGGCGGACGAGGTGGCCGAGCCACTGGCTTGACGCCCGGGGAGCGGCCGCCGGCCCGGCGGTGCCGGCTGCGTCCGCCCTCACCGTCTCGCAGCATCCGGCGGGACCTCCCGGTTAGATTCGCCCGGTGGTGGGAGTGGGGACAGCACAGCCGCCGGCCGGGTGGCCATCCCGGCGGCCCGCCAGCCGATGGACCCTCCGTCGCCGCATGGGGCTGCTGATGGTGATGATCGCCGTGGCCCTGACCGGGTTCGCCGCCTGGACGGCTTGGCAGACGTGGAACGCCCGCTCGATCGAGCGGACCGAGCAGCAGACCATCCTGCCGGCCGGGACCCGGGCCCAGGCCCTGCAAGCGGCCCTGACCGGCGAGGAGGCCGATGCCCGCGAGTACTCGCTGGCCCGCCGGTACTCGCTCACCGGCAGCGCCACCTTCCTCGCCGGCTACCGCTCGTCGGCCCGGCGCGAGCAGTCGCTGGTGTCGACATTGCGGGTCCAGCTCCGCGGCGAGCCGGCGGCCCTGGCCTCGCTCCGGCGGGTTGACGCCTGCTACCGCACTTGGCAGGCCGAGGTGGTGCGCCCGGAGCTGGCCACGGCGCTGATCGTCCGCCCGCCCGGCACCGGCTCGTTGTCGGCACCCGGCGGCGGCACAGCGGCCACGAAGCGGCTGACATCGTCGGTGGTGGCGCTCCAAGGATCGATCGCCCGGCTGGTCCGCCAGGCTGACAGCTCGGTGAGCGGCAGCCTGCTGGACACCTTCGCGCTGGCCATCGTGCGGGCGGGCATCCTGCTGTTGATCGTGGCCCTCGCCCTCTTCCTGCTGCGCCGGTGGATCAACGAGCCGGTCGAGCAGCTCGCCGGGGAGACCCGGGTGCTGGCCGCCGGCGAGCTCGACCGGCCGGTGGGCGCGTTGGGGCCGCCGGAGCTGGCGTCGCTCGGGCGCGACGTGGAGGGGCTGCGGCGGCGACTGCGGGACGAGAGCGACGAGCTCCGCCAGCTCCGCCAGTCCCTGATGGAACGCACCCCCCTGCAGGCCCTGCTGCGGTCGGAGCTGGAGCCGACCACTGGCTCCCGCGACGTCACCGTGGCCGGCCGGCTCTTCCCGGCCGAGGGGGTGCTGGCCGGCGACTGGTACGACGTCTGGCCGCGCCCCGGCGGCGGTGTGACGGCGGCGTTGGTGGACATCGCCGGTCATGGCTCGGTGGCCGGGCTCTTCGCCCTGAAGATCAAGTACCTCCTCACCCCGGCCATGCGCTGGGGTCTGGCCCCGGGCGAGGCACTGGCCTGGACGGCGGCCGAGTGCGGGGGCACCGAGGAGCAGTTCGCCACCGGCATCGTGGTGGAGCTGGACCCGGCCTCGGGCGTGTGTCGCTACGCCAACGCCGGCCACCCCAGCGGCCTGCTGTTCGGCGAGGACGGGGTGGAGGAGCTGGCGCCCACCGGCCCCCTGCTGTGCTCGCTGCCGGGCACCTGGCGTACGGCCACGATACCGGTGCACCCGGGGGACCTCATCGTGCTCACCACCGACGGGGTGGTCGAGGCTCGGCTGCCGGACGGGAGCGAGTTCGGGACCGAAGGCATCGTGGAGGTAGTGGGCCGCCACGGCCGGGACGTGCCGCCGGACGACGTGGCCGAATCGTTGGTCTCGGCGTTGCGCGAGCGCTGCCGGCTCCCGCTGGTCGACGACGCCACGGTGGTGGTGGTGCGGGTCGGGCCGGTCTGACCGGCCAGGCGCGCCTGACCCGCCCGGCCCGTCTCACTCGCCGTCGGCGGCCTCGATCTCCCGGCGGGGGATGCCGAGCAGGAAGAGGATGGCGTCGAGGTACGGGACGTTCAGTGCGGCGTCGGCGGCGTGGCGGACCACCGGCTTGGCGTTGAAGGCGATGCCCAGGCCGGCGGCGGCCAGCATGTCGAGGTCGTTGGCCCCGTCGCCCACGGCGATCGTCCGCGAGAGGGGCACTCCCGCCGCCTTAGCGAAGCGCACCAGCGCCGCCGCCTTGCCGGCCCGGTCGACCACCGGCCCGACCAGCCGGCCGGTGAGGCGCCCGTCGGCCACCTCTAGGGTGTTGGCAGCCAGGTGGTCGATGCCCAGCTCGGCGGCGACCTTGTCGAGCACCTGGGCGAACCCGCCGCTCACCACGGCCGTCACGTACCCCAGCCGTTGCAGGGTGCGGACCAGCGTACGGGCCCCGGGAGCCAGCTCGATCCCGGCCGCCAGCTCGTCCAGGACCGCCGCCTCGGTGCCGGCCAGGAAGGCCAGCCGGCGGGCCAGCGACTCGGCGAAGTCGATCTCGCCGGCCATCGCCGCTGCCGTCACCGCCGCCACCTTGCTGGCGCAGCCGGCCCGCTCGGCCAGCAGGTCGATCACCTCGCCCCGCAGCAGCGTCGAGTCGGCGTCCAGCACGATCAGGTGCTTCGCCCGACGGTGGAGCCCCGCCCGCTGGACGGCCACGTCAACCTCGAGGCGGGCCGCCTCGGTCCCCAGGTCCCGCCGTAGCCGGGCCGGATCGGCGCCCGACACCACGAGCTCGTAGCTGGTCACCGGGTAGGTGGCCAGCCGGACCACCCGCTCGACGTTGCCCCCGCAAGCGGCGACCTGGCGGCAGATACCGCGCAGGGCGCCGGCCTCCAGCCGCGGGGCGAGCACGGTGACCAGCTGGCGCGGCCCGCCGTCACCGGCCAGCGGGCGGGTGGTACCCAGCTCGGCCACCGCCACCTGGAGGTCGTCCGGCCCGTCCCCGGTCCACTCGCCGAGGGTGGTGCTCAGCGCCCGGCGCACGGCACCGACCGTCCCCGGCCCGCCCTGCAGCTCCACGCTGAGCAGCAGCCGGCCGTGGACCTGTACCTGTTCCACGTCGAGCAGGGCCACGTCGAAGGGCTCGAGGGCCGGTGCGGCCAGGCCGTCGAAGAGCCGGGCGGCGATGCCGGGGCGGTCGCGCCCGGTGACCGTCACCACGATCGAGGGGCGGGCCACCGTCACGCCGCGGTCACGCCTTCGCCACGTTCCGCTCGTCCACCCAGCCGCGCCCGGGCACCCAGCGCCGGACCACCCGGGCCGGCACCCCGGCCACCACGCAGCGATCCGGCACCGTCCCCCGCACCACCGCCCCGGCCGCCACCACCACGTGCTCGCCGATGGTGGTGCCCGGCAGCACCACGGTGTTGGCGCCGAGCCAGCTCCCCGAGCCGATGCGCACGGCGGCCTCCACCGGCCACTGGCGACCCACCGGCTCGTCGGGGTCGACGTAGGAGTGGTTCTGGTCGGTGATGTACACGTAGGGCCCGGTCTGGATGTCGTCGCCGATCTCCACACACCAGTGGCCCACCACGTGGCTGCCGCGGCCGATCACGCAGCGGTCCCCGATCCGCACCACCGGGTCCGAGGCCATGCGCTGCCCGGGGGCCATGCCGGCGGTGATGCTGGCGTAGGGGCCGACCATCGTCCCCTCACCGATGTGGACGTACCGCTCGTTGAAGATGGCGCCTTGGGGGAAGGCCAACACGCTGCCCCGGCCGAAGGCGCCGAACCGGCGACCACGGGCCTGGTCCGGCCCGACCGCGCCCAGGTCGGCCGCCACTTCCCAGGCCCCGTGCACCAGTGCCGCGCCGGCCCGGCGCAGGGTCGGGGGGAGCGACCGGGCCCAGGTCATCGCCGAGACCATAGTGGGCGGGGCACCGGCCGCTTCCCGGCGGCGGGAGCCGGGTCCCTGCCGGCTCGCCGGCCACGCCCGGTGCCGCTGCCACCCGTCCCGGTTGCCACCCGCACCCGTCCCGGTTGCCCACGGATTACTGCAGTGACTGGCTATCTTGGGGGCATGCCCGGCCGCCACGACGCGGGCACCGGCAGCGGCGGGTCGGCAGCGACGCCCCCGAACCGCTTCGACCGGCGCCGGCTGCTGAAGGGAGCAGCGGCCGGCGTGGTGGGGGCGGCCGGGGCGGCCGCGCTCGGCATGCCGGCCGGC
>JASHWO010000231.1 GCA_030044045.1 Acidimicrobiales bacterium | reverse complement strand
CCGCCGGCTGCCGCGCTGGGGGCCGTGTTCAGCCGCTGGGAGGAGATCGCTGGCCCGGCGCTGGCCCGGCACGTCCGGCCGGTGCGGCTGGGCGGCGGGGTGCTCGTGGTGGCCGTGGACCGACCGGCCTGGGCCACCCAGGTGCGGGCGCTGGGCGGCGGGCTGTTGGCCCGGGTGGGCCAGGTGGCCGGGCAGGTCCCCGAGCGGCTGCAGGTGGTGGTCCGCCCCGGTCCCGGGGGTCCGGGAACGCACCGGGGCAAGGGTGCCGTCGAGTAGGATGGGGCGTCCGCACCGGAGCAACGGCCCGATCGACCTCGGGGACCCGGCGCGCACGTTGGACAGTGTGATGGGAAAGGGCGCGCCCGTGCGGCAGAGCGTGGTGGAGGCAGACCTTGGCGGGTGACGGCGCCACCTACAGCGCCGAGGACATCACGGTGCTGGAGGGGCTCGACCCGGTCCGGATGCGCCCGGGGATGTACATCGGGTCGACCGGGCCGAGCGGGCTGCACCACCTGATCTGGGAGGTGGTCGACAACGCCGTCGACGAGGCCATGGCCGGCTACTGCACCCGCATCGACGTGACCCTCACCGCCGACGGGGGCTGCCGGGTGGTGGACGACGGCCGGGGCATCCCCGTCGACCCGCACCCCCAGTACCCGGACCGCTCGGCGGCCGAGATCGTGCTGACCACGCTCCACGCCGGGGGCAAGTTCGGCGGCGCCGGCTACAAGGTCTCCGGTGGGCTGCACGGGGTGGGGGTGTCCGTGGTCAACGCCCTCTCCACCCGGCTGGTGCTGGAGATCGACCGCGGCGGCCAGCACCACGTGCTGTCGTTCGCCGACGGTGGGCAGCCCGAGGGCAGCCTGCGGGTGACCGGCGACGCCCCCCGCGGGCGCACCGGCACCACGGTCAGCTTCTGGCCGGATCCGGCCGTCTTCGAGGAGGTGGAGTTCCGGGCCCAGACGGTGACCGAGCGGCTCCAGGTCATGGCCTTCCTGAACAAGGGGCTGGAGATCCGCTTCACCGACGAGCGGGCCGGGGGGAAGCGCGAGACCTTCCGCTACAACGGCGGCATCGTCGACTACGTGAAGCACCTGAACGCCTCGAAGGAGTCGCTCTTCCGCAAGGTGGCCTCGTACCAGCAGGCGGAGGACGCCCAGGAGGTAGAGGTGGCCCTGCAGTGGAACACGGGGTTCCACGAGAGCATCTTCTCCTTCGCCAACGGCATCTCCACCACCGAGGGGGGAATGCACGAGGAGGGGTTCAAGAAGGCCCTCACCAACGTGGTCAACCGCTACGCCCGCTCCCGGAACCTCCTGAAGGAAAAGGAGGAGAACCTCGACGGCAAGGACATCCGCGAGGGGTTGACGGCCATCGTGTCGGTCCGCTTGAAGGACCCCCAGTTCGAGGGCCAGACCAAGGCCAAGCTGGGCAACGTGCCCATGCGCTCGCTGGTGGAGCGGGCCACGAACGAGAAGCTGGCCGAGTGGCTGGAGGAGAACCCCACCGAGGCCAACCAGACGGTGAAGAAGGCCCTGCTGGCCCAGCGGGCCCGGGTGGCCGCCCAGCACGCCCGGGACCTCACCCGCCGCAAATCCGGCCTGGACGGGGCCGGGCTGCCGGGCAAGCTGATCGACTGTTCGTCTCGGGACCCCCGGGAGTGCGAGCTGTTCATCGTGGAGGGCAACTCCGCCGGGAGCTCGGCCAAGGACGCCCGGGATCCCCGTACCCAGGCCATCCTCCCCATCCGGGGGAAGATCTTGAACGTCGAACGGGCCCGCATCGACAAGATGCTGAAGAACGCCGAGATCCAGGCGCTCATCGCCGCGGTGGGGGCCGGGCTGGCCGAGGAGTTCGACGCGGCCAAGATCCGGTACCACAAGGTGATCGTCCTGGCCGACGCCGACGTGGACGGCAGCCACATCCGCACCCTGCTGCTCACCTTCTTCTTCCGCCAGATGAAGCCGCTGGTGGAGGGCGGGTTCGTCTACGTGGCCCAGCCCCCGCTCTACTCGACGCTGGTGGGCAAGGAGAAGCTCTACCTGAAGGATGACAACGCCAAGGACGCCTTCCTGGCCACCAACCCCGACCACCGGCAGGACTTCCAGCGGCTGAAGGGGCTGGGTGAGATGGACTTCCACGAGCTCCGGGAGACCACCATCGACCCCACTAAGCGGTCGTTGCTGCAGATCAGCGTGGAGCAGGCGGCCTTGGCCGACGAGGTCTGCTCGGTGCTCATGGGCGACGACGTCGAGCTGCGCCGCCACTTCATCCAGACCAACGCTAAGGATGTGCGCTTCCTCGACATCTGAGGGCGCGACCGGTATGCCACCCCGACGACGGACCATCCCCGCCACCGCCACCGGCGGCGCCAACGGGAGCTCGCCGAACGGCGACGCCCCGGTGATCGGCTTCGTCGAGCCGATCGAGATCCAGGAGGAGATGGAGCGCTCCTTCCTCGAGTACTCCATGTCGGTCATCGTCAGCCGGGCCCTGCCGGACGTGCGGGACGGGCTCAAGCCGGTGCACCGGCGGATCCTCTACTCGATGTTCGACCAGAACCTCCGGCCGGACCGCCCGTACGTCAAGTGCGCGGCGGTGGTCGGCGAGGTGATGGGGACGTACCACCCCCACGGCGACTCGGCCATCTACGACGCCCTGGTCCGCATGGTCCAGGACTTTTCCATGCGCCACCCCCTGGTCGACGGCCACGGCAGCTTCGGCGGCCCGGGGCCGGACGAGGGCCCGGCGGCCATGCGCTACACCGAGTGCCGGCTGCAAACCCTGTCGCTCGACCTGATGGCCGGCATCGACGAGGAGACCGTCGACTTCCAGCCGAACTACTCGAACAGCGCCGAGGAGCCGGTGGTGCTCCCCGCCCGCTTCCCGAACCTCCTGGTCAACGGGTCGCAGGGTATCGCCGTGGGCATGGCCACGAACATCCCCTCGCACAACCTGGGCGAGGTGATCGACGCCACCCTGCACGTGCTCGAGCACCCGGAGGCCACCCCGGACGACCTCCTGCAGTTCGTGAAGGGCCCGGACTTCCCGACCGGCGCCCAGATCCTCGGCCGCCAGGGCATCCTCGACGCCTACCGCACCGGCCGGGGCTCGATCCGCATGCGGGCGGTGGCCGAGATCGAGGAGGGGCGCGACGCCACCCGGATCGTGGTGACCGAGCTGGCCTACCAGACGTCCGTGGGGGCCATCGCCCAGAAGATCGACGAGCTGGTGAAGTCCGGGGAGCTCGACGGGATCGCCGAGGTGCTGGACTCCTCGGCCGGCAAGCAGACCCGCCTGGTGATCCGGCTCAAGCGCGACGCCAACGCCAACGTGGTGCTGAACAAGCTCTACAAGCACACCCCGATGCAGACCAGCTTCGGGGTGAACATGCTGGCCCTGGTGGACGGGGTCCCCCGGACCCTGAACCTGGCCCAGGTGCTGTCTCACTACGTGGCCCACCAGGTCGAGGTGGTCACCCGGCGTACCGAGTTCCAGCTCCGCAAGGCCCGGGCTCGGGCCCACATCGTGGAGGGGTTGCTGCGGGCCATCGACATGCTGGACGCGGTGATCACCACCATCCGGGGCAGCGACGACCGACCGGCGGCCCGCACCGCCCTGATGGCCGAGCCGTTCTCCTTCAGCGAGGAGCAGGCCAACCACATCCTGGACATGACCCTGGGCCGCCTCACCCGGCTGGGCCGGACGGAGCTGGAGGAGGAGATGGCCCAGCTCCGGGAGCGCATCGCCGAGCTGGAGGGGATCCTGGCCGATCCGGCCAAGCTGCGGGCGGTGATCAGCGGCGAGCTGGTGGCCGTCCGGGACCGGTTCGCCGACGACCGCCGCAGCGTGATCACCCACGACCCGGGTGAGCTGGGCATGGAGGACCTGATCGAGGACGAGGAGATCGTGGTCACCATGACCGCCGCCGGCTATATCAAGTCGGTGGCCGCCGGTGCCTTCCGTACCCAGGGCCGGGGCGGCCGCGGGGTGCAGGGCGCCCGCCTGAAGGAGGAGGACCTGGTCACCAACGTGGTCCACACCTCGGCCCACGCCTACCTGCTCCTCTTCTCCAACAAGGGCCGGGTGTTCCGCCTGCGCGGCCACGAGGTGCCCATGAAGGAGCGGACGGCCCGGGGCACGGCGCTGGTGAACCTGCTCCCCCTGGCCCCCGGCGAGCGGGTGCAGGCCATCGTCCCCACCCGGGACTTCCCGGCCGACCACTTCCTGCTGTTCGCCACGGCCCAGGGGCAGGTCAAGAAGACGGCCTTCAGCGAGTACGACAAGTCCCGGCGGGAGGGCTTCATCGCCATCAACCTGCGCGACGGCGACGAGCTGGTGCGGGTGGTGGCCACCTCGGGTGACGACGACATCTTCGAGGTGACCCGGAAGGGCATGACCATCCGCTTCTCCGAGGACGACGTCCGGCCCATGGGCCGCGACGCCGCCGGGGTGCGGGGCATCCGGTTGCGCGAGGACGACGAGGTGGTCTCCTGCGACGTGGCCCGGGACGAGTCGGACATCCTGTTGGTGACCGACGCCGGCTACGGCAAGCGGACCAAGCTCGACCGGTTCAACCGCCAGGCCCGCGGCGGCCAGGGGGTGCGGGGCATCCGGCTGACCGCCCGCCGGGGGCGGGTGGTGTCGGCCTTCATGGTGTCGCTGGACGAGGAGATCCTGCTGGTCTCCACCGGCGGGGTGGTGATCCGCACCGCGGTGCGGGAGATCGCCTCCCAGGGCCGGGACGCCACCGGGGTGCGGGTGATGAACCTCGACGACGGGCAGTCGGTGGCGGCGGTGGCCGCCGTCTCCGGCTCCGAGTAGCGGCAGCCCGCCCCGCCAGGCGGGCCCTATGACCCACCCCGGAACGTCAGGGTGTAGGGCGCGGTGGGGGGAAAGTAGTAGCCGACCGTCTTGCCGGCCACCGAGACGTAGACGTGGGCGGCCACCGAGCCCACCACCACCGTCAGGCCGGAGCTGCCGGCCACGGTGAAGGACTTGGACTGGCCGGCCGCCACGATCCCGCTGAACGAGGGGGTGGTGCTCCCGGCCGGGGTGGCGTCGACCCAGCTCGGCCCGCCGACCGCTCCCACGGCCACGGTGAAGCTCGACGCCGGCACGGCGAAGGTGGCCGACCCGGGCGTGGTGGCGGTGACGTGGAACCCGCCGGCGGCCGTGGTGGTGGAGGCGACCGTGGCGCCCCCACCCCCGTTCCCGCCGCCGCCTGCGCCGCCGGCGCGTGGGCCGTGGGTGATGCCGAGGTCCACCAGCCAGTGCGGCTCGTAGCGGTGGACCACCAGCCCGGCCACGCCGGCCGCCACGGCCAGGGCTACCACGACCACCAGTAGGCGCAGGGCCA
>JASHWO010000230.1 GCA_030044045.1 Acidimicrobiales bacterium | reverse complement strand
GGCCCCGTCCCGGGCGGCGTCGGCAGCGCGCCTGGCCCCGTCCCGGGCCGCTGTCGCTGTCGCCCCCGGCCGGCTGGCGGCCGCACCCACTGCCCCCTCCCGCAGCAGCGGGGCGTGCGCCTCGTAGACCGCCCGGGCCTCGCAGAGGAAGTCGTGGACCAGGGCCAACTGCTCCAGCGTGAACCGACCGGCCACCGTGCGCATGTCCTCGATCATCGGCTGGTGCAGGCCGAAGGCCCAGCGGGCCGCCGCCGGATCGGCCTCCACCAACACCCGGCGCCGGTCCTCGGTGTCCCGCCGGCGGCGGACCATCCCCGCCGCCTCCAGCCGGTCCAGGAGGAAGGTCATGGCCCCGCTGGTCAGCCCCCCGGCGGCGGCCAGGGCGCCGGCGGTCATGGTGCCCCGCCGCTCCAGCACGTCGAAGCAGCGCAGGTCGGTCCGGCTCACGCCCAGCCGCTCGGCCATGGCCTCCTCGTAGACGTCGGCCGCCCCCAGGTACTCGCGCAGCGCCAGGGCCAGCCGCATCGACATCTCGCCCCGGGAGCATCGCCTTGACACGTGGATCACTTTATCACTAAGTTTCTTTGTCAATGGCTGAAGAGATGGCGGTCGAGGCCCACGACCTGGTGAAGGTGTTCAAGGGCAAACGGGAGGTGCGCGCCCTCGACGGGGTGTCACTGGAGGTGCGGCGGGGCACGGTGCTGGGCCTGCTCGGTCCGAACGGGGCGGGCAAGACCACCGCCGTGCGCATCCTCTCCACCATCCTCGCCCCCGACGGCGGGCGGGCGTCGGTGCTGGGCCACGACGTCCTGCACGAGGCCGACACGGTGCGCCGGCTGATCGGCCTGGCCGGCCAGTACGCCACGGTGGACGAGAACCTCACCGGCCGGGAGAACATCCGCATGGTGGGCCGGCTGACCCACATGTCGAAGAAGGCGTGCCTGGCCCGGGCCGACGAGCTGCTGGCGCAGTTCGACCTGACCGACGCGGCCAACCGCACCCTGAAGACCTACTCCGGCGGCATGCGCCGGCGCCTGGACCTGGCGGCGGCGCTGGTCGGGCGACCGCCGGTGCTGTTCCTGGACGAGCCCACCACCGGCCTGGACCCCCAGAGCCGCCAGGACCTCTGGCTGGTCATCGAGGGGCTGGTGAAGGCCGGCACCACCGTGCTGCTCACCACCCAGTACCTGGAGGAGGCCGACCGGCTGGCCGACCGCGTGGTGGTGGTCGACCACGGGCGGGTGATCGCCGAGGGCACCCCGGCCGAGCTGAAGGCCGACCTCGGGGCCACCGTCATCTCCATCACCCTGGCCGAGGAGGCGGTGGTCGAGCTGGCCGCCGAGATCCTGCGGCCGGTGGCCGGCGGGCGGTCGCCGTCGGTGGAGGGGGCCACGGTGGAGCTGACGGTGGAGGAGGGGCCCCGGGTGGCGGCCGACGCCTTACGGGCGCTGGACCAGCGAGGCTTCGCCGTCTCCGGCCTGGCCCTGCGGGAGCCCAGCCTGGACGACGTGTTCCTCAGCCTGACCGGCCACCGGGCCGAGCCGGAGGAACCGGACGGCGAGCCGGCGGCCGACGGGCGGCGCGAGCGGACCGCCGCCGGGGTGGGCGCCGGCAGCGAGCAGCACGCCGGCGACGGGGGACGAGACGGGAAGGACGGCCGATGACCACCACGCTCGACCCCACCACCCTGGCGCCGGACCCGGCGCCGGCCGGCACCGTGCCCCGGGGCCGCGGCCGCTGGGTGGTGGCCGACACCGCCACCGTCACCTGGCGGAACCTGCTGCGCTACACGCGCATCCCCGACGCCATCTTCTTCTCCAGCGTCCAGCCGATCATGTTCGTGCTGCTGTTCCGCTTCGTGTTCGGCGGGGCCATCGAGATCCCCGGCACCACCTACGTCAACTACCTGATCGCCGGGGTCTACGTGCAGACCGTCATGTTCGGCGCGGTCAGCACCAGCGTGGGCCTGGCCGAGGATCTCCACCAGGGGCTGATCGAGCGGTTCCGGGCCCTGCCCATGGCCCGCTCGGCGGTGCTGGCCGGCCGCACCACGGCCGACGCCGTGCGGAACGTGGGCGTGCTGCTGCTGATCACCGCCGTGGGCTACGCCGTCGGGTTCCGGGTACAGACCACATTCTTCTCGTTCGTGGCCGGGCTGCTGCTGGTACTCTTCTTCGCCTACGCCTTGAGCTGGGGGTTCGCCATCATCGGCCTGTCCGCCTCGAACAGCGAGACGGCCCAGCTGGCCGCCTTCCCGGTCCTGTTCCCGTTCACCTTCGCCTCGTCGGCCTTCGTGCGGGTCACATCGATGCCCGGCTGGCTCCAGGCCTTCGCCAAGCACCAGCCGGTGAGCCTGGTCATCGACGCCTCCCGCCAGCTCATGCTCGGCGGCCACTCCGACTACTGGTCCACCACCGACATCTGGCTGGCCCTGCTGTGGTCGGTCGGGCTGCTGGTGGTGCTGGCCCCACTGGCCGTCTGGCGCTACCGCCGGGCGTCCTGACATCGCACCGCCACCGGGTCAGGGACGCGAGGCCGAGCCACCGGCGGCTCAGGGAACCTCGACCTCGGTGACGACGGCCGGCAGGGCGGTGCCGGCGGCCGTATGGAGGGCGAAGGTCACCGTGTACGTCCCGGCCGGCGTGGCCGCCGGGACGTGGAGCTGGACCGACGCCGCCGACCTGGCCTCGCCCTTGACCGTCAGCGTCCCGCCGGCCGGTTCCACGGTGATGTGGGAGCCGGCTTCCGGCGTGGCGTGCCAGCTGACGTGCTGGGAGTCGGTGGACATGCCCTGGACGCCGAGCGAGACGCCGGCGGTCGAGGTGGGCTCCACGACGCGCTTGCCATTGGTGTCGGACACGTACCCGAGCGCAGGGAGCAACCCCTCGGTGCTCGACGGGGGCGCATCCTTGGCTGCCGCGCCCCACGTGGTGCTGGGCGAGGTGGCGAGGGTCCAGTCCAACGTCCCACCCGTGGTGAATACGCTGGAAGGGAGGTAGGTCCGTGTCCAGCTCGTCCCGTCGACGGTCAGGTTCTGCACGTACGGTGCGTCGTCAGCGGCGGCGGGGGCGTGCTCGGTGATGGTCCCGCCATCGCCCAGGTGGACGACGATGTCCTGGAAGAGCGGGCTCCCGAGCACGACCTCGGACGACCCGGGGTTCTCCGGGTACGCGCCGAGCGCGGACCACACGTACCACGAGCTCATCTCGCCGAGGTCGTCGTTCCCGGCCAGGCCGGTGGGGCTGTCGGCGTAGTCCTGGTCCTGGACCTCCCGCACCACCTCTTGGGTCATGAAGGGCACGCCGACGTAGTCGTACTCCCAGGGGACGCCGAACGACGGCTCGTTGCCCATCTGGACCTGGTTGGTGCCGTCGGCCACGACGCTCGAGGTCAGGCCGTCGAGGAGCTCGATCCAGGCCGCGTCCCCGCCTTCGGCGTCGACCAGGCCCTTGACGTCGAAGGGGATCATGGTCGTCGACACGTAGGCGTCGGTCTCGGTGAAGCCGTTGTTCGGGTTGGGACCGAACCCCTGCTCGGGACCGGACCCCGGCTCGAACGCACCGTTGAGGAGCTTCGGTTCCATGAACCCGCTGGCCGGGTCGAAGACGTTCTGCCAGTTCTGGGCCCGGATGGCGAACGTCGTAGCCACGCCGCTCTCTCCCAGCTCGTCGGCCAGCTCGGCGATGGAGTTGTCGTCGACGTCGTACTGCTCCTGCGTCGACACCGGTGCGTTGTAGTCACAGCACCCGTACTTCCCGTTGATCGGGAGATAGCCATCGCGCTCGTAGTAGTCGAGGCCAGGACGGAAGTCGCTGGGAACGTCAGCCTGCCGCTCCATGTCCTCGAGCGCCTGGTGGACGTCGAAGCCCCTGGCCCCGAAGGCGTACGCGTCGGCGATGATGTCGTCCACCGGGTCGCCCACCATCCCGTAGGACTCGGTATCGTCCGACGACCACTTGGGGAGGTGGCCGGTCTGCGTGTCGTCGTTCAGCATGGACGTGATCATGTCGTCCATCCTCCCCGGCACCAGGAGCGACAGGAGCTGGATCTCGCTCCGGGAGATGTCCCACTCCGAGAAGTTCGTATATTCGTTCTTCTGGCCCGGATCGAGCTTCTGGACCTTCCGGTTGTAGCCCATGTACTGGCCGTTGACGTCGTTGAACACGTTGGGCTGGAGCAACGAGTGGTAGAGGGCGGTGTAGAAGGTCGCTTGTTCGGCTTCGGTGCCACCGGCGATCTGCACCTTGCCCAGCAGGGAGCTCCACGTCCGGCGGGCGGCCTGCCTGACCGATGTGAAGCTCCAGCCGGGGTTCTCGACGCGCCGGTTGAGCACCGCGTTGGCCGTGCTCACGTAGGAGATGCCGACCTTGGCCTCCACCACGGGATCGGTGGCGGTGTCGAACGTCACGTCACCGCCCTGGCCGTTGGTGCTCCAGCTCCCCGAGGAGGTGAACGGCCGGTTGAACACCATGTCGAAGTGCACGGTGTAGGAGCTGGTCGTCGCCGACCCGTCGACCTCGGTGCTGCTGACCACGTGGAAGTGGCTGGCCGTCACCGGGGTGGCGCTGTCCGACACCTTGAAGAGGAGCGTGCCGTCCGGTGAGCCGGTGGGGAAGGTGAAGGTGGCCATGCCCGACCGGGTGGTGGCGGTGAGCTGCGTCCTCACCCCGCCCGCCACGAGGCTGTAGTAGCCGGGCGACGCGGACTCGTCGGTGTGGACCAGGGGTTCGGTGGCGTTGCCGGGGTCCGCCGGCACGGTGCCGGCCACCGGGAGGATGGGGACGTCGCCGGCCGACGGGCCACCGGTGCCCGAGAGGTGGGTCAGGCTGTACCCGATGATCGACGTCTCGTCGTAGGCGTACCCGCCGGTCTCCTGCCGTGTCGGGGTGTCGGGGCTCCACTGGACCATCCCGAAGGGCACGTCCGCTCCGGGGAAGGTGTTGCCGGCGGTTTCGGCTCCCACGAACGGGTTCGGTGTCGTCCCGGGAGCGCTGGCCGTGCCGACGAACGGGTTGACCAGCGACGCCGGGTCGGCCACGTAGGGGACCGCGGCACCGGCGGCACCGGCCGGGCCGGAGACGGCGACCAGGCCCACCGAGGCGATCGTGCCCGCCAGCGTGGCCGTCACGACTGCCCGCGCCCCGGCGAGTGCCAGGCGACGTCGCTTGCTTGGTGCCCGGACGCTCCGCCGCACGTTGCCCCTCCGTTCCGCCTACGATTCCCCGGCACTGTACTGCCCGCATCCTGCCGGTCACCGGCAGAGGCAGCGGGACGGATCGTCAGGCGGAAAGGGGGTCCAGCGCCATGCGCGACAGGCACGTGGTCATCTCCGTGATCGTGGCGACCCTGATCTCGGCCGTGCCAATGCTGGACGGTACGTCGTCGGCCGGGGCGACGTTCGCTTCCCCCCCGAGCGCCCCCAGGTCGGTGCAGGCCGTCGCCGGCAACCACAGCGCGACCGTCGCCTGGAAGGCCCCGGCGTCGAGCGGCGGTGGGGTGCTCGACCGGTACCGGGTGACCTCCCATCCGCGGCGCCACCACGTCGTTCCCGGCGTGTCTGTCGACGGCCACCTGCTCTACCCGGGAGCCGACCTGGCCGGCGCCGACCTCGGCGGTGCGGATCTCCAGCACGTCGACATCGAGGGCGTCGACCTGCAGGGGGCCAACCTGTCCGGAGCGGACCTGGCGCACGCCGACCTCCTCGGCGCCGACCTCTCCGGCAGCACGCTCACCGGCGCCACGCTCACCGGCGCTGACCTGGCGTACGCCAACCTCTACGACGCGAGCCTGCAAGACGCGGACCTCGAGAACGCCGACCTCACCGGTGCCACCATGACGGGTGTGACCTCCGGCGGCATCACGACCGGGCCGGCCAAGCTCCCCCCCGGGTTCGGCGTCGTCGGCGGGTACCTGGCGGGGCCGGGCGTCGACCTCTCCGGCGTCGACCTCTCCGGCGTGGACCTGAAAGGCGTCGACCTCACCGGCGCAGACCTCGCCGACGCCACCCTCACCGGCACCGACCTCACGAACGCCGACCTCACCGGCGCCACCACGACAGGTGTGGTCTCCGGCGGCATCACGACGGTGCCAGCCCAGTTCCCCCTTGGGTTCAGCGTCGTCGACGGGTACCTGGCGGGGCCGGGCGCCAATCTCTCCGGCGCCGACCTGTCCGGCGCCGACCTGGCCGGCGTGGACTATGCCAAGACCGATCTGGCCGGGGCAAACCTGGCCGGTGCCGACCTCTCCGGCGCCGACCTCCTCGGAGCCGACCTCTCCTCCGCCAATCTGGTCAACGCCGACATGCTCGGCGCCGATGGCATCGGCGCCGAGCTGACCCACGCCAACTTGTCCGGCGCCGACCTCCGGGACACGTCCTTCATCTCGCCCACGGCGACAGACGCCGACTTCAGCGGCGCGAACCTCGCCGGCGCCGACCTGTCCGGCGCCGACCTCAACGGTGCCAACCTCTCCGACACCGACTTGGCGGGCGCCAAGCTCGCCGGCGCGAACCTCACAGGTATCGTCTCTGGTGGGTTCAGGGGCACGCCGACCTCACTCCCGTCGGGGTGGACCTCGGTCAACGGCGCCCTGGTGCCTCCGGGCTGACGGCATCGGAGCGCGCTTCCCCCGCGCCACCGGGGGTCACCCCAGCCAGCGGGAAGGCGGCGGCGGCCACCGTCCCCTCCCCTGGCTGCGACCGCACCTGCAGCGTGCCCCCGACCAGCCCGGCCCGCTCCACCATCCCGGCCAGCCCCAGGGTGCCCCCACTCCTGGCCGCCGTCGGGTCGAACCCAGTACCGTCGTCGGCCACCCGGAGCTGGAGCCAGCCGTCGGCCACCCACAGCGTCACCTCCACCGACGAGGCCCCGGCGTGGCGGTCGACGTTCGACAGTGCCTCCTGCACGATGCGGTACACGGTCAGCTCCGCCGCCGGGAGCAAGGGCGGCAGCGGCCCGGGCACCCGCAGCCGGGCCGCCACCCCGGCCCGCAGCTCCACGTCCTCGGCCAGCCGCTGCAGGGCGGCCACCAGTCCCAGGTCGTCGAGGAGCGGCGGGCGCAGGCCCCGGGCGATGCGGCGCACCTCGGTCACCACCGACTCGGCCGCCCCCCGCACCTGGGCCAGCGCCCCGGCCGGGCCCGCCGCGGCCGTCCCCGCAAGTCCCGCCGCCCCGGCTGCCACCAACGATGGACTTCCCGCCACCACCCCGACCGGGGCCTCCGGCCTGTCCCCGGCCGCCGCGGCATCGATCAGCCGGCAGAGGTGGACCAGCGTCTGGAGCGGCCCGTCGTGCAGCTCCTGGGCGATGCGCCGGCGCTCGTCCTCCTGCCCCCGCAACACGTCGGCGGCGTAGGCCTGGGCGAGCCGGCGCCGGCGGGCGTCCTCGGTGACGTCCTGCAACACCACCTGCAGCATGGGCTGACCATCGAGTGCCACCAGCCGGCTGGCCGGTCGGTACACCGCGGCCGGCGAGCCGTCGGGCCGGCCCGGCACTTCCACCATGGCCACCGGCCCCGAGCGGGCGGTGCCCCCCCGCAGCGCCTCGAACGCCTCAGCCCCGAGCAGGTCGGCCAGGGTGGCGCCGGCCAGCGGATTGGCGTTGGCCAGCGAGGTCCCGGCGCCCGGAGCCCCGGCCGGCAGGACACCACCTTGCTGCCCGCCGGCCGCCGAGGCCCCGGCCGGCGACCGGCCCGGCCTGAACAGCTCCTCGGCGGCCACGTTCGCCTCGTGCACCACCCCCGACACGTCGGCCAGCAGGATGGGCTGGCTGTTCGTGTCGAACAGGTCCCGGTAGCGGATCTCGGCCAGCAGGTGGTCCTGGCGGGAGCGCTCGGCCACGTCCCGGGCCCGCCGCTCGTCCCGCACCCCCCGGCCCACGAAGTAGGCCACCAGCACCAGCACCAGCACCTGGGCCAGGTCGAACCAGGCCCCCAGCGTGTACTGGTGGGAGAGCGAGTCCAGGGCCCAGGGCACCGTGGCCACGGCGGACACGATGGCCAGCACCAGCCCGCCTCCCAGCCCGAAGGTCACCGAGGCGTAGAGCACCGGCACCAGGAAGATCCCGAGCGGCAGCAGCGTGGTGGTGGTGCCGGTGAGCGGGTGGTCGAGCAGCGCCGCCGGCACCTGCCAAGCGATGGCCAGCACCGCCACCAGTCCCACCGTGACCCAGAGCCGGTGGTCCCGCAGGAGCCTCCGCCGAGCCGTCGCCGGCCTGGCGGCGGCCCCGACGGCCGGGGCGGGCTCGACGGCCGGGAGCGCACCCGGCAGCTCGGTCATCCCCCGTCCACCAGCCCGTGCACCATGGCCAGCCGCACCAACGCCGAGCGCGAGGGGGCGCCCACCTTCTCGAAGACGTGGTTCAGGTGGACCTCCACCGTGCGGGGGCTGATCCCCAGCTCGCCGGCGATGGCCTTGTTGGGCAGGCCCTGGGCCACCAGCCGCACCACCTCCCGCTCCCGGGAGGTGAGCGCCCCCACCCCCGAGGCCGCCCGGCCACCGGCGGGCTCCCGGGCCAGGTAGGGAGGCAGGGTCGGGTCGAGCACCACCGCGCCGGCGCACGCCTCCCGGATGGCCCGCACCAGCTCGTCGCCGGGGGTGGTCTTGAGCAGGTACCCGACAGCGCCGGCGGCCAGCGAGGCCTGGACGTAGTCCACCTCGTCCAGCGCGCTCAGCATAAGGATGCGGGAACCCGGCGACGCCTCGGCCAGCCGCCGGGCCACCTCCACCCCGTTGGCCGACTGCAGCCGCACGTCGAGCAGCACCACGTCCGGCCGGTGCTCGGCCACCAGGACCAGGGCGCCGTCCCCGTCAGCCGCCTCCCCCACCACGGCGAAGCCCCCGGCCCGCTCCAGGATCTGCCGGGTGCCCTCGCGCAGCAAGGCGTGGTCGTCCACGATCACCACGGAGAGCACCCGACCGTCCCCCGTCACCCAAGAGGCCCGGCGGACAGGCAGTGCGGGCTCGCCGCTCCCCGGACGGCGCATCGCGGCGTTGTCGTCGGTCGTCCATGGCTCCGACATGGCCTCCCTCCTCCGTCTTGCGCTGCTTGCCCGGCTGGACGGCTCCCTGATCCACCCTGCCTGTCCGCCGGATCTCTGCCCCGCACCGCCGCTGCCACCTGCAGCGCGGCACCAATGCTACGGGCCTACCCGCTCGACGGGCGGACCGAGGCCTACCCCTTCCGAGCGGGCAACCCGGCGACCATCACCGGCAGGTGCGCCACTGCGGAAGCGACGCGCTGTGGAAGCTCCTCGCTACGCGCTCTTCAGGTACTCACGGAGCGCGCGGCGGATGACCTCCGAGACGGTGATGCCCTCGGCCTGCGCCCGTCGAGCGACCTCGTCGCGCAGATCGGGCTCCAACCGCACCGATTCGACCGACTTGGCAGCGTCCCCCAACGGCGGACGGCCCGGACCGTGGCGACGTCCCTTCAGCTGACCAGGCTCGTAGCCGCGCTCGGCCTCCTCGGCAAAGCGCTCGATCGTCTGATCGGTGATGGCTTCACCGCCCTTGGTGTGGCCGTAGATGCGCTGGTCGGTCATCTCTCGTCTCCGAACAGTTCCTGGGCGGTCGAGCGCCGAAGCGACATGGCGTGGATCACCAGCTCTTCTCCTCCCACATCAAGGACGACCAGCTCGAGCAGGTTTCCAGCTCGGTCGGGCCCGGCGAGGACGTAACGCGGAGGATCCTCGCCCAGCTGGGCCCAGGTGACGGAATGCACGAAGGCGTGCTCGATGTCCTCGTCGGGCACACGATGGCGCCGGGCCGATCTGTGGATCTCCACACAAAATAATCGTACTACGAAAAACCGGGCCAGGACTACCGTCAAGCGACGGCACCAACCGGGCCGCCGATCCCGGGCCTACCCCTCCCCGGCCCGGGACCGCAGCTCGGCCAGCAGGCCGTCGACGGGCACCCGCACCTGCTCGGTGGTGTCCCGGTCGCGCACGGTGACCGCCCGGTCCTCCAGCGAGTCGAAGTCCACGGTCACGCACCACGGGGTGCCCACCTCGTCGTGGCGGCGGTACCGGCGGCCGATGCTCTGGGTCACGTCGTAGTCGCACATGAAGTGGGGCTGGAGCAGGCCGAGGACCTGGCGGGCCAACGGCTCCAGCGTGTCCTTCTTCGACAGCGGCAGCACCGCCACCTGGTACGGCGCCAGGCGGTGGTGGAGGTGGAGCACCGCCCGGCGCTCCCCGCCGATCTCGTCCTCGTCGTAGGCGGCGAGCAGGAAGGCCATCATGGTCCGGGTGGCCCCGGCCGCCGGCTCGATGACGTAGGGCACGTACCGCTCGTTAGTGGCCGGGTCGAAGAAGTCCAGCTTCTCCCCGGACGCTGCCGCGTGGGCCTTCAGGTCGTAGTCGGTGCGGTTGGCCACGCCCTCCAGCTCGTCCCAGCCCCAAGGGAAGAGGAACTCCACGTCGGCCGTGGCCGCCGAGTAGTGCGAGAGCTCGTCCTCCCGGTGGTGGCGCAACCGCAGCCGATCGGTGGGGATGCCCAGGTCGACGTACCAGCGGAACCGCTCGTCCAGCCAGTACTCGTACCACTGCTTGGCCTCGTCCGGCGGGACGAAGTACTCCATCTCCATCTGCTCGAACTCGCGGGTGCGAAAGACGAAGTTCTGCGGGGTGATCTCGTTCCGGAACGACTTGCCCACCTGGGCGATGCCGAACGGGGGCTTCTTGCGGGTGGTCTGGAGCACGTTGCCGAAGTTGACGAACATGCCCTGGGCCGTCTCCGGGCGCAGGTAGGCCACCGCGCCCTCGTCCTCCACCGGCCCGGCGTGGGTCTTGAACATCAGGTTGAAGGCCCGGGCCTCGGTGAAGTCGGTCGAGCCACAGGTGGGGCAGGCCCCCTCCAGCTTGTCGGCCCGCCACCGGCTGTGGCACTGCCGGCAGTCGACCAGCGGGTCGGTGAAGTTGGCCAGGTGGCCCGAGGCCGCCCACACCGCCGGCGGCGAGAGGATGGCCGCGTCCAACCCCACCACGTCGTCGCGGCACTGCACCATCGAGCGCCACCAGGCGTTCTTCACGTTCCGCAGCATGTTGACCCCGAGGGGGCCGTAGTCGTAGGCGGAACGGAACCCGCCGTAGATCTCGGCCGACTGGAAGACGAAGCCCCGGCGCTTGCAGAGGCCCACCACCTTCTCCATCAGATCTTCGCCGCCGGGCGCCGTCGCATCGCCGGCCAGCGCGGCCGTCTCGCCGCCGGGCACGGCGTTGCCTCCGGTGGGGCCCTCGGTCATGGCCGCAGACTACTGGCTCGCTCTGCGGTGGCTCACTCCGTGGCGGCTTCCCCCGCCACCGTCCGCAGGTGGGCAGTGACGGCGTTGGCCAGCAGCCGCCCCCGCACGGTGAGCACGGCCCGGCCGTCCCCGCGCTCGACCAGCCCCGCCAGCTCCGGGAGGTCGGGCAGGGCGCTGCCGGGCACCCCGTCGGGGGTGCGGAGCGACAACGCCAGCCGCTCGAACGCCCGCTCGGCCGGGCCCAGCACCTCCTCCCCGGCCACCGGCGACCGGCCGGCCGCCACCAGCGCCACGTACCGGTCCGGCGTGCGCACGTGCCACCAGCGCCGGCCGGCCCGGTGCGAGTGGGCGGCCGAGCCGATCCCCAGGTAGTCGCCCTGGCGCCAGTACAGGCGGTTGTGGCGGCAGCCGTGGCCGGGCCGCGCCCAGTTCGACACCTCCTCCCAGTGGAGGCCGGCGGCCCCGAGCACCTCCTCGGCCAGCTCGTAGCGGCGTGCCTGCACGTCGTCGTCCGGGTGGCGGGCCCGGTCGGCGGCCAGCGGGGTGCCCGGCTCCACCGTCAGCGCGTAGGCACTCACGTGGGGCGCCCCCAGGGCCACTACCCGGGCCAGGGTGCGGGCCCAGTCCTCGTCGGTCTCGCCGGCGGCGCCGAAGATGAGGTCGAGGTTGAAGGTGGGGAACCCGGCGGCCACGGCCAGGCCCACGGCCCGGTCCACCGACGCCGGGTCGTGCCGCCGGCCCAACGCCGCCAGCACGTGGGCCGCGGTGGACTGCACGCCGAACGACATCCGGGTCACCCCGGCTTCCCGGTAGGCGGCGAACCGGTCGACCGAGGCGTCCTCCGGGTTGCACTCCACGGTGACCTCGGCGCCCGGGGCCAGAGGGACGGCGGCCAGGATCCGGCACAGGTCCCCGGCCGGCAGGCGGGAGGGCGTGCCCCCGCCGAAGAACACGCTGGTGGCCGCCGGCAGGTCGCTGGCGTCCCGGGCCCGGGCCAGCTCGGCCAGGCAGGCGTCGACGTAGCGGGCCATCAGGTGGTCCCGGTCGGTGTAGGTGGCGAAGGCGCAGTAGTCGCAGCGGCGCCGGCAGAACGGCACGTGCACATATACCCCCAGCCCGGATGGGGCCCCAACCCCATCCTCCTCCGGTGCGTGGGGCCCCTGCCCCACGCCGGCTGTGCTGGCACTTCTTGGCCCGGATGGGGGGCCAGGCGGCATCAGTAGCCGGCCAGCGAGCGCACGCTGCGCAGCCGGCGGTCGAGGTGGGCCTCCATGGCCTCGTTGGCCAGGGCCGCCACCTCGTCGGCACACGACGGGGCCGGCCCGGCGAGCACCCGGCCCAGGGCCCCGCCCAGGATCTGGCGCACCACCTCGAAGGCCGCCGGGGAGACCGGCCGGCCCCGGCGGCACTGCCGGCAGAGGGCGCCGCCCTCGACCAGGTCGAAGGCCACCAGCTCCACCTGGCCGGCCGGCTCGCCGCAGGAGGCGCAGGCGTCGACGATCGGCCCCGCCCCTTCCAGCACCAGCGCCTTCAGGAAGAAGGCCGGCGCCACCAGGGACGGACCCCGGGCCGGGTCGGCCAGGGCTCGCAACGCCCCCACCAGCATCTCGTAGAGCCGGGGGTCGGGGTGGCGCTCCTGGGCGAGCTGGTCGGCCACCTCCAGCAGCGAGAGGCCCCGGCCCACCCGGTCGAGGTCCTCGCGCACCGCCCGGAAATGGTCGACCACCTCCACCTGGTTCACCACGTCGAGCTCGCTCCGCCCCTGCCACAGGAGCAGGGCCACGTGGCTGAGCGGCTCCAGCCGGGCCCCGAACTTGCTGGCCGTGCGGCGCACCCCCTTGGCCACCGCCCGGACCTTGCCGTGGTGCTCGGTCAGCAGCACCACGATGCGGTCGGCCTCGCCCAGGCGGTAGGTGCGGAGCACCACCCCCCGGTCGCGGAAGAGGCTCACGGCTCGGTGGGGTCGGGCCGCTCCGGCGACGAGCGGCGACCGCCCAGCCAGTTCCCTCCGGCCACCAGCACCACCAGCGCCGCCAGGCTGACCAGCAGCTCGTAGGCGAAGGCCATGCCGTCGGCAGCCAGCCAGCACACCCCGGCCACCAGGAGCACCCCGAGCACCACGGCCAGCCGAGTGACGGTCATCGTGGTAACCCGGCCGTGGTCACCGCTCGATGCCCCCGTAGCGGCGGTGGCGGCGCTGGTACTCGAGCACCGCCGCGTAGAGGTGGCCCCGGCGGACGTCGGGCCAGAGCACGTCGGGGAAGACCAGCTCGCTGTAGGCGATCTCCCACAAAAGGAAGTTGGAGATGCGGTGCTCCCCCGACGTGCGGATGACCAGGTCGGGGTCGGGCATCTCGGGGAAGTAGAGGTGGCGCCGGATGGCCCGCTCGTCCACCTTGCTGGCCGGGACGCCCTCGGCCACCAGGTCCCGGACGGCGTCGACGATCTCCGCCCGGCCGCCATAGTTGAAGGCCATGGTGAGGGTCATGCGCCGGTTGTGCCGGGTCTGGGCCACCGACTCGTCCATCCGCCGCAGCACCCGGCGGGGCACCCGCCAGTCCCGCCGCCCGGCGAACTGGATGCGCACCCCCTTCTCGTCCAGCTCGTCCCGGCGCCGCATGAGCAGCGACTCGTTGAACCCCATGAGGTACCGGACCTCGTCGGCCGGGCGGCGCCAGTTCTCGGTGGAGAAGGCGTACATGGTCAGCCACTGCACCCCGATCTCCAGGGCCCCGTTGACCACGTCGAGTAGGGCGGCCTCGCCGGCGGCATGGCCCTCGGTGCGGGGGAGGTTGCGCCGGTTGGCCCAGCGGCCGTTGCCGTCCATCACGCAGGCCACGTGGGCCGGGACCCGGCTGCGGTCGAGCTCGGGCGGGACCAGGTCCACCGCCGGCGACGGCTCACCGGCCGGCACGGCGGCACCGGTCGGCGCGGCAGCCGGACCACCCGGTGCCGCCGCCCCCGGGCCGGTAGGCACCGCCTCCCCCAGGAACCCGACGCCGCGCCGCGCCCGTCGGGACGGCAACTGCTGCGGGCCGGTCCGGGGCACAGGCCGAAACTACCGCCTGGCCCCGCCACGGCGCGACCAGGCCGGCGCCGGCGCCGGTACCTCCCCGCCCGGAGGCATGATCGGGACGTGCCTCCCGCCCCGCCGCCGGACCCACCCACCAACAGCCCGTCCCCGGACAGTGCCGTCCCGGCCAGCGCCACCGCTGTATCCGACGCCGACACCGCGGCCGAGCTGCTGGCCCGGGTCACCGGCCGGCTCCCCGCCGGCGAGCGCCGCCCCGAGCAGGAGGCCATGTGCCGGGCGGTGGCCGCCGCCTTGGCCGGGGAGCGGCACCTGGTGGTGCAGGCGGGCACCGGCACCGGCAAGTCCCTGGCCTACGCCGTGCCGGCGGTGGCCTCCGGCCGGAAAGTGGTGGTGGCCACGGCCACCAAGGCCCTCCAGGACCAGTTGGCCGAGAAGGACCTGCCCATGGTGGCCGCCGCCTTGGGGGACGGCTTCACCTACGCCGTGCTGAAGGGCCGCAGTAACTACCTCTGCCGGCAGCGGGCGGCCGAGGTGGAGGGGCACGGTGTCCAGCAGCAGCTCCCGGTGGGCCCCGGCGGGGGCGGAGGCGGGGACAGCGAGCCGGTGCTGGCCCTGGACCTGGACGAGTCGGCGGCCGGCGTGGAGCCGAGCGGACCCGGCGACGTTGGCGGGGCTCGCAGCTCGGGCGGGACCGAGCCGGACGACGGGACGGCGCGGCCGGGCGGGGCCGGTGCCGGGGCCACCACCGAGGACCGGCTGGTGGACCAGGTGCGGGCCATCCTCCGGTGGTCCCGGACCACCGAGACCGGCGACCGGGGCGACCTGCCCTTCGAGCCGCACCCCCGGGCCTGGGCCATGCTCAGCGTGGGCCCCCGGGAGTGTCCCGGCGCCTTCCGTTGCCCGTCGGGCCGGCAGTGCTTCGCCGAGGACGCCCGGACCCGGGCAGCCGCGGCCGACGTGGTCGTGGTCAACACCCATCTCTACGGCGCCCACCTGGCTAGCGGCGGCGCCGTGCTCCCCGAGCACGACGTGGTGGTATTCGACGAGGCCCACGAGGTCGAGGAGGTCATGACCGACAGCCTCGGCGCCGAGGTCACCCCGGGACGGTTCCGGGCCCTCCAGGTCATGGCCCGGCCGCTCCTCGACGGTGACGAGGGGGCCACCGTTCTCGGCGACCTGGCGGCGGTGGGCGACCGGCTCCGGGAAGCCTTGAGTGGCCGGGTCGGCCGGCGGGTCCTGCACGCTCCCACCGGGGAACGGACCGCGCCGGCGCCCGGGTCGGAACGGCAGGGGCAGGACGGCCGGCCGGGGGTTGGGGCCTCCGGCAGCGGCGGAGCCCGGGGTTGGGGCCCCGGGCGGGCCGGGAGACAGCCGGAAGGGCGGGAGCGGGCG
>JASHWO010000229.1 GCA_030044045.1 Acidimicrobiales bacterium | reverse complement strand
GGCGGTTGACCGCTCACTCGTGCCCGCGGTCATGAAGTCCACCACGCTCGACCGGTCGAACCGGTCGGCTGGGCCCACCGCCACCAACCGGCCGAGGTACAGCACGGCGATCCGGTCGGCCACGCTGAACACGTCGTTCAAGTTGTGGGAGACCACGATCACGGCGATGCCCTGGCTGGAGAGCCGGCCGATAAGGTCGAGCACCATGCGGGTCTGGGACACCCCCAGCGCCGCCGTGGGCTCGTCCAAGACGACCAGCTTGGCCTTGGCCATCACCGCCTTGGCCACGGCCACCGACTGGCGCTGGCCGCCGGAGAGCGACGCCACCGGCTGGCGGACCGAGCGCACGGTGGTGACCGCCAGATCCTTCAGGGTCGACACCGCCGCCAGCTCCATCCGGGCCTCGTCCAGCACCCCACGGCGGACCGGCTCGTGGCCCAGGAACATGTTCTGGACGATGTCCAGGTTGTCGCAGAGGGCCAGGTCCTGGTAGATGGTGGTGATCCCTCGCGCCTCGGCCTCTCGGGGGCTACGCAGGTGGACCGGCCGCCCCTCCCACTCGATCACCCCGCCGTCGGGCGGCCACAGGCCGGCGATGGTCTTGACGAGCACCGACTTCCCGGCGCCGTTGTCGCCGGCCAGCGCCGTCACCTGCCCGGCCGGGACGTCCAGCCTGACGTCAGTCAGGGCCTGGACCGGCCCGAAGCGCTTGGACACCCCAGCCAACCGCAGCAGGGGCGGTCCGTTCCCCACGCTGCCGGCCGCCGCACTGCCGGCCGCCGGACCCGCAGCACCCGAGCCGACGGCCGACGGCCGGCCACCCTCGTCGGCGTTCCCCGTCATGCTCACCCCCCACTGTACGGACCAGGCCGGCCACGCCCCCCGCCCGCCCCGACGGGCGGGAGGAGGCGTGCCGCACCCGGTCGTCCCTATGGTGTGATGCCGGCTGCCTTGCAGTCGGCTGCGTACTTGCCGGCACAGAGTGTCGCCGTGGGCACGAAGTTGTCCCTGACGATGGTGTTCTTCATGTTCTTGGTGGTGACCCACTCCGGCGTCAGCAGCACCGACGGCACTGTCTTGTTCTCTGTGATGTCCTTGACCTTGCCGTTCACCAGGCCCGGCGGCGGGTTCTTGCCGGCCCGCAGGTAGAGCGCCAGCGCCACCGCGCCCTGCGCCTCCTTGTAGATCGGCTTGTAGACGGTGCCGCACTGGTACCCGGCGAGCACGTTGTCCAGCCCGGTCAGGGTGGCGTCCTGGCCGGTGGTCGGGAACGTCCTGGGCCTCACCCCGTGCCCCTCGAGGTAGCTGATGATCGGGGCTCCCGTCTCGTCGTTCGGGATCACCGCGCTGTTCACTGTCGGGTGGGCCGTGTAGGCCGACTCGAACTCGGTCAACGCCACTGTCGGTGTCCAGGTGTCAGCCGTCCTGGCCGCCAGCTTGTAGGTGTTCTTGGCGAAGTACTTCCGCAGGACGCCTGTGTAGTAGCCCTGGTAGAAGAGCGTGGCGTTGTTGTCCGTCGCCGCGCCGTGCATCACGATCACCTTCGGGCTCTTCACGTGCCATGTGGCGACACAGCTCACGAACCCCTGCCCGATGAGCTTGCCCACCTCCACGTTGTTGAAGCTGACGTAGTAGGCGCGGGTCCCGCCCAGGGTGAGCCGGTCGTAGTCCACGACCTTCACGCCGTGGGACTTGGCGTAGCTCTCGATCTTTGCCCCCACGCCCGAGTCCAGCGGGTCCACCAGCAGCACGTACGCCCCGTCGGTGATGTCCGTCTCGGCGTCGGTGAGCTGGGTTGTGTCGCTCCCCTGGGCGTTCTGGACGATGATGTCCGATGTCGGCAACCCCGCCTTCTGCATGGCCTTCCGCAGGTCGGGCTGGTCGAACTCGACGTACCGGGTGGAGCTGGTGGTTGTCGGGAGGATGGCCGCCACCTTGCCCTTGCCCTCCTTCGCCAGGGACTTCAGCTTGGCCATGGCGCTGAATGTGTTGGTGAACTGTGTCACCTTGACCGTCGGCGTGGAGCCTGTCGAGGCCCCGGCGGTGGCGGGGACGCTCATGGCGGCCACCGTCGCCAGTGCGGCCACCGCGGCACCGGTCCGGTAGAGGGTTCGTTTCCTCATCTCGTTCTCGACCTCCTCCGTCGATCAGGCCCGGGTGCAGGCACTTGACCGGTTCGGCACCCCCGAGACACCCGAAGTGCCACCGCGGACGGCGGAAAACGTCGGCCGTCTGAAACAGAATTGTCATCGTCCGTCCATCCGCCAAACAGGGTCCAAAGACCCTCTTCCCGGCCGGACGGGTCGCTCAGCCGCCCTCGTAGGGGAAACCCAGGTCGGGCGCGGTGAGCAGCGCCCGGAAGGCCAGGCCCTCGGCCGCCGCCATGGCCCCGGCCGTGCCCCCCCGGTCGACCACCGCCACCAGCAGCACCGGCTCGGCCCCGGCCTCCCGCACCGCCTGGGCCGCCTCCAGCAGCGAGGTCCCCCGGGTGACCGTGTCCTCGGTGACTGCCACCCGGTCGCCCGGGTCGAGGGCGCCGGCGATGCGGCCGCCGCCGCCGTGGTCCTTGGCCTCCTTGCGCACGCTGAACGCCTTCAGCGCCCGCCCCCGCGCCGCCGCCACCCCGGCCGTCACGAAGGCCACCGGGTCGGCACCCATGGTCAGCCCGCCGATGGCCGTGGCGTCGTCGGGCACCACCGAGAGCACGGCCTCGGCCACCAGCAGCATGGCCTCGGGCCGGCAGACGGTCTGCTTCGAGTCGATGAACCAGGAGCTGCGCCGGCCCGACTTCAGCACGAAGCCCCCCCGCCGCACCGAGTGGGCCAGTAGGTGCTGGCGCAGCTCGGAGAAGCCGGTGGTCGGCAAGGTCCCGCTGACCGGTGTCCCGGTCCCGGTCATGCCGGCACCACCCGGCCGGACCCGGGCACCACCTCGCCCACCGCCGCCGCCCGGTGGCCCCGCTCGGCGAAGGCGCCCACCACCGCCTCGGCGCCGCCCGGATCCACCACCAGCACGAAGCCCAGACCGAGGTTGAACACCCGGTCCATCTCCTCGTCGGCCACCCCGCCCAGGCGGGCGATCTCCCCGAAGATGCGGGGCACTTCCCAGGCCGACCGGTCGAGCCGGGCGTCGCAGCCGGGCGGCAGGGCCCGCGGCACGTTGCCGGGAATGCCGCCCCCGGTCACGTGGGCGCAGGCCCGGACCGGGGTGCCCTCACCGGCGGCCGCCACCGCGGCCAGCACCGCCGGGGCGTAGACCACCGACGGCCGCAGCAGCTCGTCGGCCAGGCTGTGGTCGGCCCCGGGCCACGCCGGGCCGTGCAGGTCGAGCCCGGCCCGCTCCAGCAGCACGTGCCGGGCCAGCGAGTAGCCGTTCGAGCGCAGGCCCGGCGAGGCCACGCCCACCACGGTGTCACCCGGCTGCACCCGGTGCGGGCCGAGCATGCGGTCGGCCTCCACCACCCCCACGGCGAAGCCGGCCAGGTCCAGGTCGTCGGGGCCCATCACCCCCGGGTGCTCGGCCGTCTCCCCGCCCAGCAGGGCGCAACCAGCCTGCCGGCAGCCCTCGGCCACTCCGGCCACCACCTCCTCGACCCGCTCGGGGTCGAGCACGCCCACCGCCAGGTAGTCGAGCAGGTACAGGGGTTCGGCCCCGCTGCAGACCACGTCGTCGACGCACATGGCCACCAGGTCGATCCCGACGGTGCCGTAGCGGCCCACGGTCCGGGCCACGGCCAGCTTCGTGCCCACCCCGTCGGTCGAGGAGACCAGCACCGGGCGGCGGTAGCGGGACAGATCCAGCGAGAACAGCCCGCCGAACCCGCCGATGCCGCCAAGCACGCCGGGGCGCCGGGTGGTGGCCACCACGTCGTTCAGCCGCGCCACCGCGGCGTCGCCGGCGGCGATGTCCACCCCGGCAGCGGCGTAGGTGGCGCCCCCGCCCGGTCCCGGTGCCGGCACGGCTGGGTCAGACCCCGGGGAGGGC
>JASHWO010000024.1 GCA_030044045.1 Acidimicrobiales bacterium | reverse complement strand
GGCAGCGACGTGTTCATCGTCCAGACCCACTGCGGTCCGGTCAACGACTCGCTGATGGAGCAGCTCATCATGGTCGACGCGGCCAAGCGGGCCTCGGCCAAGCGCATCACCGCCGTCTGCCCCTACTACGGCTACTCCCGCCAGGACCGCAAGTCCACCGGCCGGGAGCCCATCACCGCCAAGCTGGTGGCCGACCTGCTGTCGGCCGCCGGGGCCGACCGGGTGGTCAGCGTGGACCTGCACTCCGGGCAGATCCAGGGCTTCTTCGACGTGCCCTTCGACCACCTCACGGCGGCACCGGTGCTGGAGGGCTACCTCCGGGACCACCTGGCCGGCGACGTGATGGTGGTGGCGCCGGACGCCGGCCGGGTGAAGGTGGCCGAGCGCTACAGCCAGCACCTCGGGGCCGACCTGGCCCTGGTGCACAAGACCCGCCCCCGGGGCACGGCCAACCAGGTGGAGGCCCGGCACGTGGTGGGCGACGTCCGGGGGCGGCACTGCGTGCTGATCGACGACATGATCGACACCGCCGGCACCATCTGCGCCGCCGCCGAGCTCCTCCAGGAGGCCGGGGCCGCCGAGATCTGGGCCATGGCCACCCACGCCGTGCTGTCGGACCCGGCAGCCGACCGGTTGAAGGCGTCGCCCATCTCCCGGGTGGTGGTGACCGACACCCTGCCGGTGGCCGAGGACCGGATCGCCGACAAGCTGGAGGTGCTGTCGGTGGCCAAGATCATCGCCGACGCCATCGACGCCGTCTTCGAGGACACCTCGGTGTCGGAGATCTTCGGGGGCGAGAACCTGGCCTGAACGGCCGCGTCGGCTCCGGGGCATCCGGTACCGGCGAGCATCCGGCCCGCTCGGCCGATAGGGTCGCCGGCTCCGTCCCGAACGGTCGTTGCATTGCAGTCACGGTACGAGTAGCTTTCTCGCCGTCGACCGGCAGGTTGGCGTCCCGGGGCACCGGGGAGCCGCTGCTGGGGGCTCACAGCGACGAGACTCGGAAGGGCGGACGGCAATGGGCGAGGCAGCAACCGGTCGGATCATTAGGCGCGTCCTGGCGTCGGGATTGGCGGCAGCGCTGCTGGGTGGTATGGCCACCCTGGTCGGGGTGGGACCGGCGGCGGCGGCCGGGCTCGCCAGCTCGTTCAACGTGGTGACCATCGCCGGGACGGGGGTAGCGGGCGGGACGGGGGCGACAGGACCCGCCTCCGACGCCGAGCTGGCCAACCCGACGGCCGTCGCCGTCGACACGACAAGCGGCAATCCTGACTACGACGACGTGGCGATCGCCGGGACAGTCGACGACTTCGGGGTCCGGGTGATCGCCGGGTCCACCGGCACACAGTTCGGCCGGCACATGACCAAGGGCGACATCTATACGATCCGCTCCAACATCCAGTCCGCAGGCGTCGCCTTCAACAAGACAGGCGACCTGCTCTTCACCAACCCGGGCAACGGCACGGTGGGGATCGCGCAGGTCGGCACGGGCGTAGTGTCAACAGACCTCGTGGGCTATCCTTCTAACACACTGCCAACAGCGCCCTTCGTTACAACAACCCCGGCCACGACGGCTCGCATCTACCCCATCGAAGTAGCCGTCACACCGACCACCGGTAACGTCCTGTTCACCGATCAGGGCGGTCCAGGAGACCTGCCGGGCGTTCGGTACCTGGCGGAGACCACCGGCACGTACTTCGGCAAGAGCGTCACCAAGGGCGACGTCTACACCCTGACCTCGAGTTCCATGTACACATCGATCCAGGGCATCGCCGTCGATCCCACCAATGGCAACGTGGTGTTCGGCCTCCAGTCGGGCGGCAAGGGCGACGTGGTGGAGCTGGACGCCCCCGTCACGGGCACCTACTACGGAGTGGGAGCCACCGCCTACACACCGGTCCTCATAGCTGGCACGCCGGGGACAGCAAACTCCGGCTCGGTGGCCAGCTCGACGCAGGACGCTGCCTCGGCGAAGACAACAGCCACCCTCAACAGCCCCGATGGCCTCTTCATCGACTCGGCGCATAACTTGCTGATCGCCGACAGCGGCGACCACGCCGTCCGGGCCGTGGCCGCGGCCACCACAGCAAGCGCCAGCCTGTACGGCGTCAGCCCGGCCGGCGGCACGGTCGCCGGTGACATCTACACGCTGGCCGGCACGGGCGGGTCGGGTGCACCGACGCAGTACGTCGCCGCCACCTCCAGCGACTTCGGGACACTGAGCGGTGTGGCCATCACACCGGCCACCGGCCACCCGATCTTCAGCGACGTGTCCCACGGCGAGGTGGACGAGATCGGCCCGCCGACCGGAGCTGCCCCGACCGCGGCACCTGTGGGGCTGAAGGTCACCCCTTCGGGCGGCGGCGCCGCGCTGGCCACATGGCAGCCGGTGCCGGTGACGACAGAGGGGTTCACAGCGCCGACGACGTACACCCTGACCTGGTACATCTGTACGTCGGTCAGCACATGCAGCCCGGCCGGCAGCGTGACAGTGACCGCGTCGGCGGTCAGCGTCACCGTCCACGACCTGACGGCCGGAGATCTCTACAAGTTCACCGTGACCGGCAGCAACGGTGCCGGTGCCGGCCCGGCCTCCACACCCGTCTACGCCACCGGCGGGGCGGCGACCATCCCGGGGCCGGTCACCGACCTCACCGAGACCAGCTCCCACGGCCCCGGCGCCACCGGCCAGATCAAAGTGACATGGTCCGCCCCGGCCAGCGACGGCGGCAGCCCGATCACCGGGTACACGGCCACCATCTCCCCCTGCTCGAGCTCGTGCACCCTCAACGCCCCCGCCAACGACCCTACGGCCACCTTCACGACGCTCACCAACGGCGTCACCTACACGGTCGCCGTGGCCGCCAAGAACGCCGTCGGCACCGGGACATCCACGTCCATCACCGGTGAGCCGACCGGCGTGCCGGGCGGACCGGTCATCACCAGCGCCACGCCGGGCAACGACTCGGTCACCCTCGACTGGTCGGCGCCCGTCACAGACGGCGGCAGCCCGATCACTGACTATGACGTGGTGGTCGACGTCAACGGCACCTTTACACACTTGACCCACTCGACCGGCACCTCCTACACGGTGACCGGGCTGACGAACGGCACCACATATGCGTTCCAGGTCGGAGCGGTCAACGTCAACGGCACGGGGCCGCTCTCGACACCGGTGCACGTCACGCCGGTGTCGATGCCCTCGGCGCCGACCAACGTCGTGGCCACTGCCGGCCTGACGGCAGGTCACACATCCAAGATCCACGTCACCTGGACAGCGTCGGCCGCCAACGGCACCACGATCTCCGGTTATTCACTGACGGCGACGCCGGTGGGCGGCGGACCGACGGTCACAGCAGAAGGCTCGGTCTCCGGCAGCGGCACAATTATCACCGGCCTCACCAAGGGCACCACCTACGACGTGACCGTGGCCGCCATCTACGGGCCGGGCGTGAAGAACGGCCCGGCCTCCTCGCCCCCGGTCACCGTCACCACCGACAACGTGCCGGGTGCGCCCAGCGACGTGGTGGCCACCTCGGCGACCAACGGCTCCGGTGACATCACCCTGACCTGGGGAGCGCCCACAGACCACGGAGCAACGGTCAAGCACGACACGATCACGGTGCGTAACGCCACAGGCACACCGCTCTTCACCACCACAACGGTTGGTGCGGCCACCTCGTATGTGGTGACAGGGGCGGCATTGCTCACCCCTGGCGACACCTACACCTTCACGGTCAGTGCCACCAACACAGTGGGCCAAGGCTCCACATCGGCGCCGTCCAACCAGGCGACCTCGATCACGGCCCCCACAGCGCCCACGGTGAGCGGCACGGACGCCGCCACGGCCAACACAGACGGCACCGTCACCCTCACCTGGTCGGCTCCGGCCACACACGGCGCCACCATCACCAAGTACACGGTGACGCCGTCCACCTCGTGCACCAAGTGCACGGGCCTCCTGGTGACGGGCACCCCGCCGGTGACCTCGACCACCATCAGCGGACTGACCCCGGGGACCTCCTACACCTTCATAGTGACGGCCACCAACGCGGTGGGCACCTCGGCCACAAGCGGGACGTCCAACGCGGTCACGCCCAAGACCGCCCCCGACGCCCCTACCGGCGTGACCGCCGCCTCGTCGGCCACAGGGACCAAGATCCACGTGACCTTCACCCACCCGGCCTCGGCCAACGGCACGACGATCACAGGCTACGACCTGGTCGCCACCCCGACCGCCGGCGGTGCGCCGACCATCGCGCCTGTCGGCTCCTCGGCCACCACGGGCACAATCACATCCCTCGCCAAGGGCACCACCTACGACGTGACGGTGGTCGCCACCTTCACAACCGGCAAGGTCGGCCCGGCCTCCTCGCCCCCGGTCGTGGTCACCACCGACAACGTGCCCGGCGCGCCCAGCGACGTCGAGGCCGCCTCGCTCCTCAACGGCTCCGGTGACATCGCCCTCACCTGGGCCGCACCTGCAGGCAATGGCTCGGCGATCACCGGCTACACGGTGACGGTTTCGCCATCCTGCACAGTCGCCTGCACCGGCACCTCGGTGTCGGGGACCTCGGCCACCATCGGCGGGCTCACCCCCGGCATCACGTACACCTTCACGGTGAAGGCCACCAACACAGCGGGCACCGGCGCCACATCGGGGAAGTCCAACCAGGCGACGTCGATGACCAAGCCGTCCACCCCGGCGGCGCCGACGGCCACCGCCAACGCCAACGGCACGGTGACCCTCGAATGGACCGCCCCAGACGCAAACGGCGCCACCATCACCTCCTACACGGTGACGCCGTCGACGGCCTGCCCGACCTGCACCGGCCTGGTGGTCCGCGGTGACCCGGCGGGCACCACAACCACCATCACCGGGCTCACCCTGGGCCAGAGCTACACCTTCAAGGTGACGGCCACGAACGAGGTCGATCCCTCGACACCGAGCCTGGCGTCCAACCCTGCGGTGATCCCGGCCACGGTGCCGGCGGCCCCGACCGGCGTGACGGCCACTGCCGAACTGACAGGCACCAACCCCAAGGTCCACGTGACCTGGACGGCGCCGAGCGACAACGGCAGCACACTCACCCACTACACCCTGTCGGCCACCCCGATCGGCGGGGGCACCCCGGTGACCGCCACCATTACTGCGCCGGCGGCGACAGGGAACATCACCGGCCTCACCGCCGGCATCACCTACGACGTGACGGTGACGGCCACCAACGGGATCGGCGCCGGCCCGGCCTCCTCGCCGCCGGCCGTGGTGACCACCGACGCCGTGCCCGGCGCGCCCACCAGCGTGGTGGCCGCCTCGGCCCTCACCGGCACCGGTAACATCAGCCTCACCTGGTCGGCTCCGCCGGCCAACGGCTCGGCCATCACCGACTACCACGTGACGGCCACCGTGGTCGGCGGCTTGTCGCTCACTCCTTTCAACGTCGGCTCGGCTGCGACCTCCTACACCGTCCTGGGCACCTCGCTCACTGCCGGTGACACCTACACCTTCACGGTCAACGCCACCAACGGCGTGGGCGCCGGCCTGACATCGGCGCCGTCCAACCAGGCCACGTCGATCACCAAGCCCGCCAAGCCGACGACGCCGGTCGCCACGGCCAACGCCAATGGCACGGTGACCCTCACCTGGGCTCCCGCCACGGCCACAGACGGCGCCACCATCACCTCCTACACGGTGACGCCGTCGACGGCCTGCCCGACCTGCACCGGCCTGGTGGTCCGCGGTGACCCGGCGGGCACCACAACCACCATCACCGGGCTCACCCTGGGCACCGCCTACCACTTCACGGTGAAGGCCACCAACGAGGTGGGATCGAGCGTCACATCGACGACATCGAACACCGTGACCCCGGCCACCGTGCCGGCGGCCCCGACCGGCGTGACCGCCACCGCCGCCCTGACCGCCGCCACGCCCAAGGCTCCCCAGATCGACGTGACCTGGACGGCGCCCGGTGACAACGGCAGCGCGCTCACCGGCTACACCCTGTCGGCCACCCCGATCGGCGGGGGCACCACGGTGACCGGCACCGCCGCCCACACAGCCACGAGCGGCACCATCACCACCGGCCTGGCCGCCGGCATCACCTACGACGTGACGGTGACGGCCACCAACGGGATCGGCGCCGGCCCGGCCTCCTCGCCGCCGGCCGTGGTGACCACCGACGCCGTGCCCGGCGCGCCCGGCAGCGTGGTGGCCACGGCGCTGGTCGACGGCTCGGCCACGGTCACCTGGATGGCCCCGGCCACACACGGAACCCCCATTACCTCCTACACGGTCACCTCCACCCCGGCCTGCCCGGGCTGCAAGGGCCTGACTGTGTCCGGCTCACCGGCGGCCACCAGCACCGCGGTGACCGGGCTCACCGTGGGCACCTCCTACACCTTCACGGTGACCGCCACCAACACAGTGGGCACCGGGGCCGCGTCGGCACCGTCCAACCAGGTGGGGGCGGCCGGGCTGCCGGCCGCGCCGGCCAACGTGACAGCCCAGCCGGGGAACGGCCAGGTCACCGTGACCTGGTCCAGCCCCTTTGCCAACTTCAACCCGATCACCGCCTACACAGTGACGGCCGTTCCCACCGGCTGCAGCGGCACCTGCCCGGCCACCGTGGTGGTCAAGGTCACCGGCAACCCGCCGAGCACGACCGCCACCGTGTCGGGGCTGCAGAACCACCTGACCTACGACGTGACGGTGACCGCCACCAATGCCGCCGGCACCGGGCCGGCCTCGTCGCCGGCCGCCGTGGTGGTGCCCGCCCCCGAGCAGGGCTACTGGATCAGCACCGCCCAGGGCGCCGTCTACAGCTACGGCGGCGCGCACTACTACGGGGCCGCCGGGCAGTACCACCTGAACCAGCCCATCGTGGCCATGGCCGCCACCCCCGACCACCAGGGCTACTGGCAGGTCGCCGGTGACGGCGGCATCTTCGCCTTCGGCGACGCCGGCTTCTACGGCTCCACCGGCTCGATGACGCTGAACCAGCCGGTGGTCGGCATGGCGCCCACCGCCAACGGCCAGGGCTACTGGGAGGTGGCGGCTGACGGCGGGGTGTTCGCCTACGGCAACGCCGCCTACCACGGCTCCCTGCCCGGGCTGAACGTCGACGTTGACGACATCGTGGGCATCGTGCCCACCGCCAACGGCGGTGGCTACTGGATGGTCGGCGCCGACGGCGGGGTGTTCGCCTTCGGCAACGCCGGGTACTACGGCTCCCTCCCCGGGGACAACGTCCACGTCGACGACATCGTGGGCTTCGTCCCCAGCAACGACGGCGCCGGGTACTGGATGGTCGGCGCCGACGGCGGGGTGTTCGCCTTCGGCGACGCCGGCTTCCACGGCTCGCTGGGCGGCACGTCACTCGGCTCGCCGATCGCCGGCCTGGCGGTGACCCCCAGCGGCAACGGCTACTGGCTGGCGGCCCAGGACGGCTACGTGTTCACCGAGGGTGACGCCATGAACGAGGGATCGCCCGGCGGCTCCCTCGACGACGGCCAGACCGTGGTCTCGATCGTCTCCTCCGATTGACGGTCGCCGCCGGCCGGCCGGCGACGGCGTATGCTGCCGCCGGTGGTGGGGCCGGCGCCGGGTCGGCTAACCTGGTGGGCCGTCCGCCGGCAGCTGCGCCCCAGCTCGCAACGTCCGGCCGGCACGACCGGACCAGCCGAGGAGACCCCTGATGCCCGAGATCACCCTGGAAGCCGAGGTCGGCCGCCCCCTGGGCTCCCGGCCGTCCCGCCGGCTGCGGCGCGAGGGCATGATCCCCGGCGTGGTCTACGGCCACGGCACCGACCCGGTGCCGGTGACGGTGGTCGGTCGCGACCTGCGGACGGCCCTGGCCGGCGAGTCCGGCGCCAACACCCTGCTGTCGCTGAAGGCGGGCGACCGCACGTACCTCACCCTGGCCCGGGAGATGCAGCGCCACCCGGTCCGGGGCACGGTCACCCACGTCGACTTCCAGATTGTCCGGCGCGACGAGGTCATCGCCGCCGACGTGCCGATCGCCCTGGTGGGCGAGGCGATCGAGGTGCAGCACGGCGACGGGCTGGTCGACCAGCAGCTCTTCACCCTCCCGGTGCGGGCCAAGCCGGCCGACATCCCTTCGGTGGTCGAAGTGGACGTGAGCGGCCTGACCATCGGCGGCGCCCTGCGAGTGGCCGACCTGGCGCTGCCCCGCGGCGTCACCACCGACCTGGAGGAGGACGTGGCGGTGGTCACCGGCCAGCCGCCGCGGGTGCAGG
>JASHWO010000228.1 GCA_030044045.1 Acidimicrobiales bacterium | reverse complement strand
CGTCGACGAGGGATTGGTCACGACGAAGACAGTTCCCCCGAGTTGGTTGAGATCCGGGCTACTGGTCGACGTGATCTCTGCCTGGATCGACGGATCGGACCCTGGCACGTACCCCGCTCCTTCAACCTCCGACCATGCTCCAGCTCCTCCGTCAGAGCCTGGATCCCACCAATCCAAGGTCTTGCCACCCGACAGATTGGAATCATTTATCTCGACCGAGCCGAAGGTATTCGAATCGGTTATACGCACATCGAAGTATCCGCCGGTCGCGGTGGAGTCAGTGGTCCCAGTCGGATTTATGTTGTATCGAGACGTTGAAATTCCACCCAGACCCGAGGCGGTGACGACGACACCGTCGTCATTCGCCGATGCCGTACCCGACCACGAATTCGAGATGCCGGAATCAGAACTACTGACCCCCGGCGGAACGAGATTCCCATTCTCGTAGAGGCACTCGTTCGTCGTCGTGATCTCGTCATTCCACGGCAGATCACAAGGGTTCGGAGCGTACGAGGACAAGCTTGAGTAGTTCTCGATAAGGACGATCGCAGTGCCCACGGCCAAACCAACGATGACGTAGATGGTCCCAGCACCCGTCGAACCTATCGCCGCACATTCGGTGGCATCCGGGCCGAGATCGATCTCAGTGACAACATCATCGGCATAGGTCAATGACACCGCGGTATCTTCGGCCGGGTTCTGTGGGTTGCTGGTCAGCAACTCATTCGTATCATTGGCGATGCCGGCCACGTCCAGCGGTATACCTACACATGGAATCTGCCCCACGATCTCATTGAAAGCATACTCACCGGCTTGCGCGTCATAACCCGTGGTCGAACAATCCCCAGGCTCGGTAATCCAATAATCCATGCAATCGGCACCGCTGAACTGGTACGTCTCTGCCTGTTCTCCCTCGACCTGGTCGCCTGCTGGCAGCATCGCCTGGAAGTTCGCGAGGTCTTGGGGATTCCAACTCGATGAGAAGTCATAGCTATCCCCGTAGAGCTTCGAGTCTGAGGCGTCCGGCGTCGTTGAGGCCCAAATCGATGCTTCGCCCACAGAGGGTAGTGACTCGGGAGTCGTATAGACGATCGAAATCTGTCCGGAGGAATTGGTTAGAAAGTATCCCCCATTCAAGGTTGCCTCAAGGGGTACATCGTTTACCTCGGCCGTCCCGTCTCCGCTCACTCCTGCTGAATTCAACGGTCCAGCCAAGTAGACGCACGTGTCTACTGCTAGCTGGCCAAACACGGTAGCGGTAAGGGTGATGTTGACCGTGGCCCCCGGACCAAGAGTCCCGGGGTCCGCAATAGGATTCGGGTTGAAACTTAGTGTGATAGCGTTGGAATTCGTAGATGCGCATGGCACACTGCAATAGGTGGGACCGGAGGCACCAGCCGTGACGGCGCACGTTGCCGGTCCCGCATCGCTCTGGGCATTCCATACACTAATAATGAGGGAGTCTCCGGGATTGATGACCCAGTTGTCTACCCCATATTCGCCCGTGAATCCGCTGAACGTAATCGATGAGTCACTCCAGGATGAAATACTGCAAGAAACTGTATTGGAGCCATAGGGGGAAGCAGTCGATGAGCAGGCCTGCCACCACGAGACCCCCGGAGGCGCTTCCTCCGATGGATACGTGGTGTCCGTGATGGCAAAATAGTCGGTGTCTGAATCTGTCGAAGTGTTACCTGTGCCGAAACATGACCCAGTTATCTGGACTGTTTGGACTTGCTGAGCGGCGATCGTCCCAACTGATGCGATCTCCGGCGTGCAGGGCGTGGACGTCGTAAGATGGTGGAGGCTGGGAGTTAACGCTCCAGTGGATGGTGCGGCATCAGTTGACGCCGCACCGATCATCCCTCCAGCAATAACAACCATAGCAACCGTCAATGCAAGCGCTTTCCAGGGTCGACGGATTGCAAATTTGCTCACCCGAACACCTCCTCAGAAACTTTTCATAGTCTGACCTGCAATCTTGTGACCTGCAGCGTTTGGTTGAGTTGACGCGACTCGCCTCCACAATGCTACTCCTGTCTGATGCGAGATGCATGGTCCGCCGGGCTGAGTGTCGCCCTCCACCGTGAGCGGTGTGGAGCCTAAGGAAATCATGTGGGAGGTTCCGGCGCCATACTGTTCTCGCGAAAAAACGGCGGCCGAGGCCGCCGGCTGCACAGGAACTGCTGCGGGAAGGGTATTGGAGTGTAGTGACGGTGCTGCCCCTCTTCCTGATCCTTCGTGACCGAGGTGGGCGTTGCCGAGGCGAACCCAAACCCTCAGGTCCAGACGCCGGTCGCCTCCTCACGCCCGGTCCTCCTCGTCGCTCGGCGCGTCGGACCGGCGCCAGCGCCTTGGTTTCCCACATACTGGAACCACAGTCGGGATGGCCGGATGATACTCACCGAGGTCGACGCTCGCAGCCTCATTACTCTCCAAATTTTTCCACCTGTCTTCTTGACAAATTGCTCCTTGGGAAGGCGAAACTGGACGGACCATCGTGCGTTGGCGATCCCGACCACTGTCGGCCAGTCGGTCCCCTACTCGGTTCCGGTGGTCGACAGCGGGGCGTCCCGACCGGTCGTTGGTAGGGTGCCCGCATGCAGATCGACGGCGGCATCGGGTTCGACGCGACGGGCATGGCCGAGGCGGCCCGGGCCGCCGAGGAGATCGGCTACGACGGGGTGTGGTCGGCCGAGACCAGCCACGACCCGTTCCTCCCCCTGGCGGTGGCCGCCGGGGCCACCGAGCGCCTGACCCTGGCCACCGGGATCGCCGTGGCCTTCGCCCGGAACCCGATGAACCTGGCCGTGCTGGCCAACGACCTGCAGGAGCTGTCGGGCGGGCGCTTCATCCTGGGCCTCGGCTCCCAGATCAAGCCGCACGTCACCAAGCGCTACTCGATGCCCTGGTCCCACCCGGCGCCGCGGATGCGCGAGCTGATCCTGGCCGTCCGGGCCATCTGGGAGCGCTGGGCCACCGGCGGGACGCTGGCCTTCCGGGGCGAGTTCTACACCCACACCCTGATGACCCCGTTCTTCGACCCGGGGCCGAACCCGTACGGGAACCCGAAGATCCTGCTGGCCGGGGTGGGCGAGCTGATGACCGAGGTGGCCGGGGAGGTGGGCGACGGGATGTTGGTCCACGCCTTCACCACCGAGCGCTACCTGCGGGAGGTGAGCATCCCGGCCCTCGAACGCGGCGCCGCCAAGGCCGGCAAGACCCGGGCCGACCTGGTGGTCTCCTACCCGGGGTTCGTGGTGACCGGGGCCACCGAGGAGGACATGGCCAGGGCGGCCAAGGCGGTCAGGGACCAGATCGCCTTCTACGCCTCCACCCCGGCCTACCGCCCGGTGTTGGACCTGCACGGCTGGGGCGACCTCCAGACCGAGCTGCACACGCTGACCAAGCGCGGCCAGTGGGACGCCATCGGCGACCTGGTCACCGACGAGGTGCTGGAGGCGTTCGCCGTGGTGTGCCCGCCGGAGGAGGTGCCGGCCCGGGTGACCGCCCGCTTCGGGGGCCTGGTCGACCGGTTCAGCTTCTACACCCCCGGCGATACCACAGCCGCCCAGTGGCGCCAGGTGATCGCCGGCTTCCGCCACCTGGGCGCGGACGGCTGACGGGAAGCCGGTTTAGCCGGACTTTTGGCTAGAGTAGGAACCATGACGACGGTGCCGCTGGGTGAGATGAAAAACCGACTGTCGACGTACGTGAGCGAGGTGGAACGGACCCATGACCGGGTGACGATCACCCGACACGGACGGCCGACCGTGGTGCTGGTCTCGACCGACGACCTGGCCGCGCTCGAAGAAACGGTGGACCTGCTAGCTACCCCAGGGGCCACGGAGGCCATCGCGGAAGGACTGGCTGACCTCGACGCTGGCCGGGTCGCGGACAACGAGGCATTGCGCGCTCGTTTCTCCGCTCGGTGAGCGGACCGTACGAAGTACAAGTCTCAGCACGAGCCGAACGTGATCTCCTACGACTTCCCGAGAAGATCGGCGCGGCGTGTGTGGAGCTCATCTTCGGGCCTTTGGCCGAACAGCCTTACCGGGTCGGCGGTGCGCTGAGTGGGCCGTTCGCCGGCCTGCGTTCGGCGCGACGGGGGAGCTACCGCATCGTGTACCGCGTCGATGAGGCCCGGCGGCAGGTCGAGATAGCCCACATCGACCATCGCGGCGACGTCTACCGATGAGGCGAGGTGACGGCCGGTGGTATGGCCGGGGGGTCACACGACGACGTTGACCAGGCGGGGAGGGCGCACCACCACCCGGCGGGGCGCCCGGTCGCCCAGCTCCTGGCGGATCCGGGGCGAGGCCAGCGCCGCCGACCGTGCCTCCTCCTCACCGATGTGCGGGTCGACGTCGAGGCGGTCCCGCACCTTGCCGTTGACCTGCACCACCAGGGTGACCCGCTCCTCGGCGGCCAGCGCCGGGTCGAAGCTCGGCCACCGCTGGGCGTGCACCGACGGCTCGCCGGGGCGCCGCCGCTCCCACAGCTCGGCCGTGACGTGGGGAGCCATCGGAGCCAGCAGGAGGAGCAGGGCGTCACCGGCCTCGTCCAGCACCGCCCGGTGCGGCCCACTCCCGTCCCGCTGGTAGCGCTGGAGCAGGTTGACCAGCTCCATGCAGTGGGCCACCGCCGTGTTGTACGACCAGCGCTCCAGGTCGGCCGTGACCCGCTCGATGGTGCGGTGGGTGGCCCGGCGCACGGCCAGGTCCTCCGGGGTCTCGTCGCCATCACGGGCCGGGGCCCCGCCGGGCTCGCCGCCCTCGCCCGCAGCCGCGCCCGCGCCCGCGGCACCGCGTTGGCCGCCACCGTGGCCGCCGTCACCGCCCGGGCGGGGCGCGGCCAGCCGCCAGAGCCGGTCGAGGAAGCGGCCGCAACCCTCGATCACCTGGTCGGTCTGGTCGGTCCAGTCGAAGTCGTCGGCCGGCGGCCCGACGAAGAGGTGGAACAGCCGCAGCCCGTCGGCCCCGACCGTCTCGTAGTACTTGGCCGGGGCCACCAGGTTGCCCTTGGACTTGGACATCTTGGTGCCGTCCATCCGGATCATGCCCTGGGTGAACAGCCGGCGGAACGGCTCGCGGTCCACCCCCGGGGCCAGCCCCACGTCGATCAGGGCCTTGGTGTAGAAGCGGGCGTAGAGCAGGTGCAGGATGGCGTGCTCGATGCCCCCCACGTACTGGTCGACCGGCATCCAGTGGGCGGCGGCGGCCGGGTCGAACGGCGCCTCGCTGGCGAAAGGGTCGCAGAAGCGCAGGAAGTACCAGCTGGAGTCCACGAAGGTGTCCATGGTGTCGGTCTCCCGCTCGGCCGGCCCGCCGCAGATCGGGCAGGTGGTCCGGCGGAACCCCTCGTGGGCGGCGAGCGGCGAGCGGCCGGTCGGGCCGAGCTCGACGTCGTCCGGCGCCAGCACCGGGAGCTGGTCCTCGGGCACGGGGACCATCCCGTGGTCGGGGCAGTGGACGATGGGGATGGGGCAGCCCCAGTACCGCTGGCGGGACACCAGCCAGTCCCGCAGCCGGTAGTTGACCTTGCGGGCGCCCAGGCCCTTCTCCTCCAGGAAGTCGATGGCCCGAGCCTTGGCGGTCGGGATGTCGAGCCCGTCCAGGAAGCCGCTGTTGACCTTCTCCCCCTCACCCGTGTAGGCACCGCCCCCCTGCTCGTCCCAGCCCTCGGGCGGGCGCACGGTGCGGATCACCGGCAGCCCGTGGGCCTGGGCGAAGGCCCAGTCCCGCTCGTCCTCGGCCGGCACCGCCATGATGGCCCCGGTGCCGTAGCCCATGAGGACGTAGTCGGCCACGTAGACCGGCACCGCCCGGCCGTCGAACGGGTTGACCACGTGGCTCCCGGTGAAGGCCCCCCGTCGCTCGATGGCCCGCCCGCCCTCGGCGCTGGCCGTCCGCTCGATCTCGCTCTCGGTAGCCGCCCGCCGCCGCAGCTCGTCCACGGCCTCCCGCTGCCCGGGGGCGGTGAGCTCGTCCACCAGTGGGTGCTCGGGGGCCACCACGGCGTAGGTCATGCCGAAGGCCGTGTCCGGCCGGGTGGTGAAGACCCGCAGGGCCAGCGGCGGGCGGCCGTCGGCGCCGTCCCGCCCCACCACCGCCAGGTCCATCTCGGCGCCCTCGGACCGGCCGATCCAGTTCCGCTGCATCACCTTGACCCGCTCCGGCCACTCCAGGCCGTCGAGCCCCTCCAGCAGCTCGTCGGCGTAGGTGGTGATGCGGAAGAACCACTGCTCCAGGTCGCGGATCTCCACCAGGTCGCCCGACCGCTCGCAGGTGCCGTCGGGAAGCACCTGCTCGTTGGCCAGGACGGTCTGGCAGCCCGGGCACCAGTTGACCGGGGCGTTCTGCCGGTACACCAGGCCGGCGGCCAACAGGCGCTCGAAGATCACCTGGTTCCAGCGGATGTACGACGGGTCGTGGCTGCGGACCTCCCGGCGCCAGTCGTAGACCGCGCCGAGGCGGGCGATCGACTGGCGCAGCTCGGCGATGCGGGCGTCGGTGAAGATCCGGGGGTGGGTGCCGGTCCGGATGGCCGCGTTCTCCGCCGGCAGGCCGAACGAGTCGAACCCGATGGGCGAGAGCACGGCCTTGCCCTGCATGGTCTGGTAGCGGACCACCAGGTCGCCGAAGGTGTAGTTCCGCACGTGGCCCTGGTGGGCCGGGCCCGACGGGTAGGGGTACATGCAGAGGGCGTAGAAGGGCGGGCGCGGGTCGTCGTTGCCGACCTCGTAGGTTCCCTCGTCACGCCAGCGCTGCTGCCACTTTCGCTCGATCGTGTCGACGTCGTAGGCCCGTGCCATCGCCGGGGGATGCTACCGCCGACCGGGGCGGTCCCCGCCGGGCCGGGCGGGGCCGCCGGGCTCCGGACGGGCGCCTGCCACTTCCGTGCGGTATAAGTGACGGCGTGCCAGAGGGGGAACCACCGGCGCTGCGACGCCGATCCTGGTCGCGCTGGGCGCTCGGGCTGCTGGCCCTGGCGGCCGCCGGAACGACGGCCGCCGGTTGCGGCGGCAGGGGCCCGAGCGCGGCACCGGTCTACATCGCCTCGGGCCAGATCCCGAAGGCCGATCTGCCGACGGGCGACGGCAAGGGCGGCAAGGACGCCGGCGTGACGGCCACCACGATCCCCCTGGCCGAGCAGAACCCGACCACCGCCCTCTTTAGCGCTATCGGCGTCTTCCAGTCGTGCCTCACCGGGACGGGGCAGGGCTTCATCGGGATCCCCGACCCGAACCTGGGGAGCGGCGCGGCGGTGAACAACCCCGCCTACCTCAAGGCCCTCACCACCTGCGCCGCCCAGAGCAACATCCTCCAGGCGCTGAAGGTCGCCCAGTCGGCCCAGAGCAACCTGACCCCGGCCCAGGTCAAGACCGAGAACAAGGAGTACCTGCGCTGGCGCACCTGCATGATCGCCCGGGGGTGGGGCATCCCCGAGCCGAAGCCGAACCAGAAGGGGCTGCTCTTCTCCTTCAGCGCGACAACCGGCGGGGCGAGCAGCGGGACAGGTCAGGACATCGGGGGGTTCAAGCCGCCGCCCGGCCAGAACATCCTGTCCAGCCCCGACCTGCAGGCTTGCGCCGCCAAGGCCGAGATAGGAAGCTCTCTGTCCCAGTGACCCGGGGGGGTTCGATGTCGTCTCGTACCAAGAAGATCGCCGCCGCCGTGGTCGTGGTCGCCCTGGCCGCCGCCGGGGTGGGGGTGGCCTTCGCCACCTCGGGCGGCGCCACCAAGCCGGGCGAGGTGGTCGTCTTCGGCAAGGTGCAGGCCCGCACCCTCCAGGACACGGTCTCCCTTACCGGCACGCTGGCCCGCAAGCAGATCCGGAACGTCGACGCCGCCTCGTCCGGCCTGGTCAGCTCGGTCACCGCCACCGACGGCACAACAGTGCACGCCGGCCAGACGCTGTTCGCCCTGAACGGGCGGAACGCCGTCGCCGAAGAGGGCACAGTGCAGTTCTTCCGGTCGCTCACCCTCGGCGACCAGGGGGCCGACGTCCTCCAGCTGAAGCACATCCTGACAGCGGCCGGCGACTACCCGGGCCCGATGACCGACTACTTCGACCAGCAGACCCAGTTCGCCCTGGCGCAGTGGCAGGCCC
>JASHWO010000227.1 GCA_030044045.1 Acidimicrobiales bacterium | reverse complement strand
CCGGCGCGGCCGCCACGGCCGGCGCAGACGGCATGGCGCCGGACGGCGAACCGGCGCCGGTGGTGGAGTCCGCCGGCACCGGGAACGGCGCACCGGTGACCGACCGTGCCGGCGGCAACGGGGATGGGGATGGGCACGAGGCCGAGCCCACGGCCGTGCTGCCCACCTCGGTCCCGACGCCGGGGCCGGGGCCGGCCGAACGCCTCCACGGCCCGGTCATGCCGCCGCCCATCAGCGGGGACCCCTGGTCCACCCCGCTGCCGGCCTCTTCCGAGCTGCGCTCGAGCGACGACCGGCACTGAACGCCGGCGGACCGTGCGGGAGGAGGACCAGGCCCCGTCCCTGGACGAGCAGTTCCGGCGCTTCGCCCGGGGTGCGGGCCGGGACGGTGCCCCCCTGTACGACGTCCTCGGCCAGGCGGCGGCCGGCGATCGCCGGGTCCTCGGGCTGTTGGACGCCGCCCATCCCGACCAACGGCGCCCGAACCTGCTCCTGGCCGCCGTCCACTATCTCCTGCTGCGGGGGGCCGACGACCCGCTGGCCCGCTTCTACCCCACCGTGGCCGAGTGGCGCGGTAGCGACCCGGCACCACTCCCTCCCCCGCACGGCGACCCCTGGCCGGCCTTCGCCGCCTTCTGCGAGCGGTTCGGCGACGAGCTGGCCGGGCTGGTGGCCACCCGGTCCACCCAGACGAACGAAGTGGGCCGCTGCACCGCCCTGCTCCCGGCGCTGGCCACGGTGGCGGCCGCCCACCCCGGACCGCTGGCCCTGGTCGACCTGGGGGCCTCGGCCGGGCTGCTCCTGCTGTTCGACCGCTACGCCTACGCCTACCACCCGGCCGGTGGCGACGGCCCGACGTTGCGGGCCGGCCACGAGGGCTCGCCGGTCCTGCTGGAAGCCGAGCTGCGCCACCATCTGCCGCGGCACCTGGCCCTCCCGCCGGTGGCCCACCGGGCCGGGGTCGACCTCGACCCGGTCGACCCGGCCGACGCCGACCGGGCCCTCTGGCTGCTGGCCTGCCAGTGGCCCGACCATCTCGACCGGTTCCGGCGGCTGCGCCAGGCCCTGGACCTGGCTCGCCGGACCCCCGACCGGGCCCGGGTGGCCGGCGGCAACCTGCTGGAGGCCCTGCCGGCCCTGGCCGCGGCCGCCCCGGGCGGCGCTCACCTGTGCGTGTACCACACCTGGGTCGCCGCCTACCTCGACCCCGGCCGCCAGGAGGTCCTGGCGGCGGCCATGGCCGCGGTGGCCCGGGCGCGGCCGGTGTCGTGGGTGTTCGCCGAGCACCCCTACGAGGTGCCGTCCCTACCGGTGCCGGCACCCCCCGGCGGGGAGCCGCCGGTGAAGGGGGGCACGGCGCTGGTCCTGGTGGAACTGGACGGCGGTGGGCAGCGCGCCCACCGCCTGGCCGACGTGCACCCGCACGGGCGCTGGCTCCACTGGTGGGGGCGGTAGCGACCCCGGTCAGCGGCCTCGTCAACGGCGGCCGGCGCCGCGGCCGGGCCGGTCGTCCGGCCTCGCCGGCCGGGCGCCTTCGGCTCCGGTCGCCGGGCGATCTCCTTCGCTCCCCGGGCGCTCCCCCTCGGCTGCCGGACCCCACGGCGCCTCACGGCGGCGGGGCACCACGATGCCGTCCTCCCCCACCATCCACGCCGTGCCCACGGCGGCCCGCCCGAAGCGGCTCCGGATGGCGTCGACGGCCGCCGTGACCTCCTCCCAGCTCTCCTGGAGGTGGGCGGCCTGGCTACCCCGGGTCCCGGCGGGCGGGCGTGGCCCCGCCTCCGGATCGGCAGTCGGGTCCGCACCCGGACCCGGTCCCGCACCTTCCTCACCGAGGTCGAAGGCCAGCTGGCGGGCGGTGCCACCCTCCTGCAGCCCGGACACGCTCACGCCGAACAGCCGCACCCCGTCCTGCAGGTCCACCGAATCGAGCAGCTCGGTGGCCACGGCGGCGATCGCCGCTGCCGTGTCCACCGGCACCGGCAACGTGTGGGAACGGGAGATCAGCGAGAAGTCCCCGTACTTGACCTTCACCGTCACCGTGCGGCCGGCCAGCCCGGCCTCCCGCAAGTGCACGGCGACCGACTCCGACATCCGCAGGGCGTGGCGCCGTAGCTCGCCCGGGTCGACGACGTCGCGGCGGAACGTCTCCTCGTGCCCCAGCGACTTGGCCGGGCGGTCCGGGACCACCGGCTGCGGATCCCGGCCCCGGGCCAGGTCCGCCAGGTGCCGTCCCTGCGCCCGGCCGAGCCGGCGCACCAGCACGTCCTCGGGCAGGGCGGCGAGCTGGCCCACGGTACGGGCCCCCAGGTCGTGCAGGCGTTTGGCGGTAGCCGGTCCCACCCCCCACAGCGCCTCCACCGGCATCGGGTGGAGGAAGGCCAGCTCCTCCCGCCCCCGCACCACCACCACACCGGGCCCGGGACGCTTGCCAGCCCGCGAGGCCACCGGCTTGGCCGCCCGGGAGGCCAGCTTGGCCACCAGCTTCGAGCGCCCCACGCCCACCGAGCAGTCGAGTGCCAGCTCCTCACCGACCTGGGCCCGCAACCGGCGGGCGATGGCCTCCGGTGTGCCCAGTAGGCGCCGGGAGCCGGTCACGTCCAGGAAGGCCTCGTCCAGCCCGACCGGCTCCACCAGGGGCGTGGCCGACCGCAGGATCTCGCGCAGCCAGCCGCTCATCTCGGCGTAGCGCGAGTAGTGGCCGTCGACGAACACCGCCTGCGGGCAGAGCTGCCGGGCGCGCACCGAGGGCATGGCCGAGCGCACCCCGAACGCCCGGGCCTCGTAGGTGCAGGAGGCCACCACGCCCCGGGCTCCGCTGCCACCCACGATCACCGGCCGCCCGGCCAGCTCGGGGTGGTCGAGCACCTCCACCGAGGCGAAGAAGGCGTCCATGTCCACGTGCAGGATGGCCGGCACCAGGTCGTCGGCCGGATCCTCGGCCGGGTCGCCGGCCCCCGGCGGGACCGGTGCGCCGCCGGCGCCGGTGCCCGCCTCGCCGGCCCCCCCATCGGCAAGCTGCGGGCGCCGCCTCTCAGCCACCGAGCCAGAGGCGGCGGAACCCCTCGGCATAGGGGACGCCGGCCCTCCGGCCCTCCTCCTCGGCCCGGCGCCGCACCGCCTCGCCGGCCCAACCCTTCTCCCCTCGGAGCTGGCTGCGGTGGCACTCCACCGCCGCCATCTTGGCCTCCACCGTACCGCTCACGTCGACCCACACGTCCGGCTCCAGCGTGCCCGACAGGTAGGCGGTGGCCACCTGGTGCGCCGGTCCGGCGTCGGGGAAGTAGTGCGGGAGCGCGGCAGCCGGGGCCACGGCGTCGAGCAGGAGCCAGCCGGCGGCCCGGTGGTCCCGGTGGTTGAAGTAGTCCTGGCCGAAGAACACCGCGGTCGGGTCGTGCCCCAGCACCACCTCGGGCCGGATCTGCCGGACGACCGCCACCAACGCCCCCAGCACGTCCTTCCGGTCGCCCAGCTCGCCGTCGGTGGCCCCCAGGGAGTGATGGGTGGCGATGCCGACGTGGGCCGCCGCCTCGGCCAGTTCTCCGGCACGGCGGCGGGCCAGCGCCTCGGGATCGACCACCGGGTCGGTGGTGCCCCGGCCGCCGTCGGTGCACACCAGCAGGTGCACCTGGCAACCGCCCGCCGCCCAGCGGGCCAGCGTGCCCCCGCAGGCCACGTCGGCGTCGTCGGGGTGGGCATAGACGGCGAGCGCCACCCGCGGGACGTCGGCCACCAGCTCAGCCACGGCCATCCCGTCCCTCGGCGCCCGTCCCCACCCGGCCGGCGCTCAGCGCCGCCGCTTGGGCTCGGTGGTCTTGGTGAGCAGGCCGACCTCCCGCTGGAAGTCGCCCAGGTCGGCGAAGCCCTTGTACACGCTAGCGAACCGCAGGTAGGCCACATCGTCGACCCCCTTGAGCTGCTCCAGCACCGCCACCCCCACCTGCTGGCTGGTCGGCTCGCTCGAGACCAGGCGAAGGGCTTCCTCCACCTGCTGGGCCAGCTCCGACAACGCCTCCTCGGTGACCGGGCGGTTCTTGCTGGCTGCCCGCATCCCGGCCACCAGCTTCGCCCGGTCGAACGGCTCACGCTGGCCCGACCGCTTCACCACCCACAGCGGCTGCTCGTCGATCCGCTCGAACGTGGTGAACCGGCGGCCGCACCCCAGGCACTCGCGGCGACGCCGGATGGCCGCACCCTCCTCGGCCAGGCGCGAGTCGACCACCCGATCGTCGTCAGCCGAACACCACGGGCAGCGCACACGGCCGACGTTACTGCGCCCGTCAGCGGCCGAGTCAGAGGTCCAGGCAGGGTGTGGGGACCAGGGGGCCGTCCAGCCGGGCCGACAAGGCCCCCGGCGCCCCGGAGCGCTCAGGGGACGGCCAGGCGCTCGCCTGGGTACACCGCTGTCGACCCAGTCTCGGCCGCCAGGGCCCGGGCCAGCGCCCTGGCGTCGCCGTCCCGGTCGAACCGGGTGGCGATGGACCACAGGGTGTCGCCCGGCTGGACCACGTAGGCCACCTGGTGACCGGTGCCAGCCGCCGGAGCCGGCGCCCGGTGACCGGTCGCCGCCCTCCCCCCCAGGGCGGCGACCGGGAGCGACAGCAGGGCGAGCAACCCTGCCACCACCAGGCCGGCCGCCAGTCGCCGGCGGCGGGCCTGCCGGGAGATCCGGGCCCGCCGGCGGACCGACACCTCGACGCCGGTCCGGACCGACAGGCCCTCCTCCACCGTCCCCGGCGTGAAGGGGGACGGCGAGATCGCGTCGCCGGCCGGCACTACCGCCGGCCGCCCGTCCCCGGGCCCGGCGGGCGTCACGCCCGGCAACGGGTCGGGCACCATGTCCCACGGCTCCTCCAGCGGCTCGACCAGCCGCAGCACCGGCCGGGGCCAGGGCATGTCGAGGTCATCCTCGGGGGCGGGGTACAGGTCCGGCAGCGGAGCGATGGCCATCACCGCACCTCCTGCCCGGCCCGGTGGCCGGAGCCCGGCGCCGGGAAGATCGACTGCGAACGCACGTTCGTCATGACGACATGATGGACACGAACAGGCGTTCGTGTCAAGGAGAATTTTCGAACAGGTGTTTGCCTCTCGCCGGGTCATCGGGTATCGTCGTGCAAACGGGTGTTCGCCTCCCGGGGGGCGCCCGTCCGGACCGGACGCACGGAGGAGGACGCACGATGGCCGAAGCGCTGAGCGGCAAGCGGCAGGAGATCCTGGAATTTATCGGCGCCTGCCTGCGGGACCGGGGCTACCCGCCGTCGGTGCGGGAGATCGGCGAGGCGGTCGGCCTGGCCTCCTCGGCCACGGTCCATACCCACCTGGCCGTCCTCCAGCGGGAGGGCTACCTCCAGCGGGACCCCACCAAGCCCCGGGCCATCCAGGTCCGCTACGACCCGTCCTCCAAGGTGGCCATGGCCGCCGGCCCGGTGCGCCACGTGCCGCTCATCGGCGAGGTGGCCGCCGGCACCGGCGTGCTGGCCCAGGAGAACGTGGAGGAGGTCCTCGCCCTCCCGGAACGGTTCACCGGCACGGGGTCGATCTTCATGTTGCGGGTGCGCGGGGACTCGATGATCGACGCCGGCATCTTCGACGGCGACTTCGTGGTGGTCCGCCAGCAGCCGGACGCCGAGCCGGGCGACGTGGTGGTGGCCGGCATCCCCGACGGCGAGGCCACCGTCAAGACCTTTGGCCGCCGGCGGGGCAAGGTGGTCCTCACCCCGGCCAACCCGACGTTCTCCCCCATGGAGTACGACCCCGACGAGGTGGCGGTCTACGGCAAGGTGGTCACCGTCCTCCGCCGCCTCTAGATCGTCAGGGGCGACCACGGCTGGCCAACGGGTTCTCCCAGCGCAGCTCGTCGAACCGGGCGAAGTCTCCGTCCGCCGAGCATAGGACGAGCCCGTGCTCGATGGCCAGGGCGGCGAGCTGCGCGTCGGGGACGAGGTTCCCGGTGACGTGGTAGGTGGCGACGAGCCGCCGCAGCACCGAGGCAGTTGCTCCGGTGGCGGGCGGGACCCAGACCGGGTCGGCGGCCAGCCACGACTCGACATACGCCCAGGCGTCGAGCGCGGACAGAGGCTCGGTCGTCACCCGGGGATGCGTGCTGATACGGAGGAACGCGCCGACCGTCTGCCACGGGATGCCGACCCGGCGGTCGCCGTTGAGGACGGTCTCCAGCCAGGCCGACGCCGCTCGATTCTGCGGGCTCCGGGCGTCGACCGCGTAGAGCAGGAGGTTGGCGTCGAGCAGCACGCCGCGCTACGACTCGTCGAGCAGTTCGAGCACCGCGCCGACGTCGCTGACGTCGACCTTGATGCCGAGGTTGCTCGTCCGGTGGTGGTACCGGTGCCGCTCGGCCGGCTGCGCCAGGCCGGCCCGGACGAGCCGGTTCACCACTTCGCTGACGCCCGCCCCCCCCTGCCGCCGGAGCTTCTCGACGGCGGCGGCGACATCGTCGTCCAAGGTGACCGTCGTACGCATGCTGTGATCATAGCATCAAGATGATCTCTATTTAGCATCCTGATCTCCCCTACCCGGACGGAACGCTAGCCGGTGGCCTTCCGGTAGGCGGCCAAGATCTCCTCGCCGATCTGGTGGTAGCCGACCGTCTTGGCGTGGATGTTGCCGAGCTGGCAGTACCAGGTGAGCTCGCAGACCTTGGCCACCGCCACCGGGATCGTCCCGTAGGGCTGGAGGGTGGTGGTCTCGGTGAGCGGCACGTAGGCACCCGTGCCGGCGGTGACGTCGACGAACGTCCCGCTGGCGGCGGCGTACGCCTTCTGGAGCGCCGGGTTGATGAGCGACTTGAAGGCGACCACC
>JASHWO010000226.1 GCA_030044045.1 Acidimicrobiales bacterium | reverse complement strand
CGAAGGGCGAGAAGCCGTAGGCCAGCCCGCCCAGCAGGGCCGCGGGGGACCAGCGCACCCAACGCAACAGCAGCCAGCACATGGCCAGGGCCGAGAGGGCCGGGGCCAGGGTGGAGGCCACGTTCAAGGTGGCCACCGGGCCCCAGATCCAGGTGACCGGGGCCAGGGGGATGCCCACCGCCAGCACGCTGGTGTTGGAGAGCAGGTTCACCCCGGCCGGGTGGAACAGGGCGGAGGAGTAGAAGGGATCGTGCCCATGGGCCAGGGCGTAGGCCGGCCACTCCAGGAACCACAGGAAGAGCGAGGTGTCGCCGCAGCCGCAGGTGGTGGCCGAGGCGGGGTGGGTGGACCACGCCCCCCACCACAGCACCACCGACAGGGCCAGGTAGCCGGCGAAGGCCGACCCCAGCACCCCCGCCGTCCGGCGGGTCACGGCGTGAAGAGCGAGCCCGACTGCTCCAGCTCCCGCCGGTACCAGTCGATGGTGGGGGCCAGCCCCTCGGCCAGCGACCGGAAGGCCGGCAGGCCGAGCCGCTGGCGGGCCTTGGTGGGGTCGCTGCGCATGGCCCAGATCTCGGTGGGGCGGTCGGGCAGGGCGCCGATCTCGGCCTCGACGGGGTGGCCCATGAGGCCGAGGATGGTGCCGGCCAGGTCGCGCATGGCCACCTCGTCACCGCCGCCCAGGTTGAACACCTCGCCCTCCACCCCGGGCACGGTGGCGGCCAGCAGGAAGCCCTCCACCAGGTCGGCCACGAAGTTGAACTCCCGGGTCTGGCGCCCCTGGGTCATGGCCAGGCGCTCCTTCCGCAGGGCCTTCACGATGATCTCGGGGATGACCCGGTCCGGGCTCTGGGCCGGGCCGTAGGCGTTGAAGGGGCGCACCACCACGATCGGCCAGCCCCGCCCCCGGTGGAGCATCCGGCAGAACCGCTCGCCGGCGTACTTGGCCACGGAGTAGGGGGAGAGCGGGTCGACGGCGGCGTCCTCCCGGAAGGGCACGGCGATGTCGCCGTAGACCTCGCTGGTGCTGGTGTAGACGAACCGCTCGTAGTCGGTGCGGGCCAGGGCCTGCAGCAGGGCCACCGTACCGTGCACGTTGGTCTGGATGCACTCGTCCACCCGCTCCCAAGACTTCCCCACGTGGGTGTAGGCGCCCAGGTGGAACACGAACCGGGGGCGGGCCCGCTCCACCAGGTCGGTCATGGCCCCGGCGTCGGTGAGGTTGGCGCCGTGCAGGACGATCCGGTCCCGCAGGTCCACCAGGCGCACCGGGTAGACCGACGACACCGTGCTGGTCAGGGCGTGGACCTCGGCCCCGAGCTCGACGAGGCGCCGGGTGAGATGGGATCCGATGAAGCCCGTGGCCCCGGTGACGAGGACTCGGGATCCGGTGAGGTCGTCCACGGTCCATCTCCTTCGTGGCAGAGGGCGCTCAGCTCGAGCGCGTCCTTGTAGGTGTCCATCGACCGCCAGAACCCGGTGTGGCGGTAGGCGTAGAGCTGGCCGGCGGCGGCCAGGGCCGGCAGCACCTCCCGCTCCAGGTCGTCGCCGGTCCAGTGGTCGAGCGCCCGGCGGTCGAACACGAAGAACCCGGCATTGATCCAGTGGTCCTCCAGCCTCGGCTTCTCCAGGAACCGGCGGACCCGGGCGGATCCGTCCCACTCCATGGTGCCGTAGGGGGAGGGGAGGGGCACGGCGGTGACGGTGGCTGCGCCCGGGTGGCCGGTGTGGAAGGCCAGCAGGGCGGCCAGGTCGACATCGCCCAGCCCGTCCCCGTAGGTGACCATGAACACCGGGCCCAGCAGGTCGGCGCAGCCGGACACCCGGCCGGCGGTGCCGGTGGACTCGCCGGTGTCCACCACCTGGACGTCCCAACCGGCCGGCAGGGTGGCGGCGAAGTCGCGGACCAGGTCGGCCCGGTACCCGGCGGAGAGCACGAGCTCGGTGACGCCCTGGCGGGCGTAGATGGCCATGACGTGCCGCAGGATGGGCGTGCCCGCCACCTCCATGAGGGGCTTGGGCAGCTCCAGGGTGTGGGGGTAGGCCCGGGTGCCCTTCCCCCCGCACAGGATCAGGGCCTGCATCCGCTGCCGACGCCTGCCACCTGCGGATTCGCTCCGCACTCCGGCACGGCTGGGGAGTATAGCGAGCACCCCTGTGCGAGGATGATGCAGTGGAGCAGGACCGGCCGGCCGACCCGGCGCCGGCGGCACCCCGGCTGCCCCGGGCGCCGGGGCTGGACGGGATACGGGCCCTGGCCGTGCTGGCCGTCATGGCCTACCACGGCGGGTTCGCCTGGATCCCCGGGGGCTTCTACGGGGTCGACGCCTTCTTCGTGCTGTCGGGCTTCCTCATCACCTCCCTGCTGGTGGTGGAGTGGCGGGGGAGCGGCACGGTGGTGCTCCGCCGGTTCTGGGCCCGCCGGGCCCGGCGCCTGCTGCCGGCGCTGTTCCTGCTGGTGGCCACCCTGGGCCTGGTGGCCCTGGCCTTCCCCCACGCCCTGCCCTGGCCGGACCCGACGGGGGACGCGCTGGCCACCCTGCTGTACGTGGCCAACTGGCACTTCGTGTCCGCCGGGGCCGGCTACTTCGCCGGGAGCGGCGTGCCTTCACCCCTGCTGCACACCTGGTCGCTGGCCATCGAGGAGCAGTTCTACCTGGTGTGGCCGCTGGTGGTCCTGGCCGTGCTGGCCGGCGGCGCCCGCCTGCCCCGGGGCCGCCACGGCGCGATGGACCGCCGGGGCCGGCTCCGCCTGCTGGGCCTGCTCTGCGTGGCCGGGGCCGCCGCCTCGGCCTCCTGGATGTGGCGGCTGGCCGCCGACGGGGCCAACATCAACCGCCTCTACTACGGGACCGATACCCGGGCCCAGGCCCTGTTGGTGGGCGGGGCCCTGGCCGTGGTGCTGGCCCTGCACCCTTCGCCGCGCCCGGCGGTGCGCCGGCTGGCCGCGGTGGCCGCCCTGGCCGGGCTCCTGGGCATGGCCGCGGTGTGGCACCTGGTGCCCGAGACCTCGACACTGGCCTTCCGGGGCGGCTTCCTGCTGGCCTCGCTGGCCGCGGCAGCCGTGGTGGCCGGGGTGGTGCTGGCGCCCCGGAGCCCGGCGGCCCGGGGCCTGGCCCTGTGGCCCCTGCGGGCCCTGGGCCGCATCTCCTACGGCGCCTACCTCTGGTACTGGCCGGTGATCCTGGTGGTGACCCCGGCCCGGGTGCACCTGGCCACAGGGTCGTGGGGCCTCTTCGCCTGCCGCACGGCGATCACCGTGGCCATCGCCGCCGTCTCCTACCGGTTCCTGGAGCAGCCGGTGCGGACCGGGCAGCGCCTGCCCGGCCGGCGGGCGCTGGTGGTGGCCCCGGTGGCCGCCAGCCTGGCCCTCTCCCTGGTGGTGGTGGCCACCACGCTGCAGGGGCCGGCCGTCCCGCCGTCGAGTGCCGCCGCGCCGGTGCAACCCCTCACCGACTCGGTGCCCGCCCACGGCGGGCGCCCCCCGGTGCGGGTCCTGCTGGTCGGCGACTCCATGGCCGGCAGCCTGGGGGCGGCGCTGGCCCCCTACGCCGCCCGCTACGACGTGACGCTGGTCAACGAGGGGCATCCTGGTTGTGCCGTCTCCAGCGACTCGGAGTTCCGCTTCCTCCTCTACCACGCCACACCGGGCCCGCCCTGCCGGGACGGCGACCCGTCGGCCCTGCTCGACGCCTGGCAGCACTACGTCGACCAGTACCGGCCGCAGGTGGTGCTGTACCTGGCCCGGACGGACCAGTTCGACCAGGTCTACGACGGCTCGTGGACCTCCATCGGCAGCCCGGGGTTCGACGGCTTCCTGTCCAGCCAGCTCCGCCGGGGGCTGGCCGTGCTCGGCTCCCGGGGGGCCCGGGTGGTGCTCACCACCTCGCCGTACTACAACGCCTCGGTGGACGGGGCGGCCGGCCCGCCGGAGGACACACCCTCGCGGGTCGTGACCTACGACCGCATCCTCCGGGCGGCGGCACGGGCGGTGGCGGGCACCACGGTGTACCCGTTGGGTGGACTGGTGGACCCGGGGGGCACCTACCAGCCGACGGTGGACGGGGTGACCATGCGCTGCGCCGACGCCGTGCACTTCAGCCGGACATCGGGGCGGGTCATCGCCCCGAAGCTGCTGCCGGCCCTGGTCGACCTGGGACGGACGGTAACGGTGGCCGCGCCCCGCCACCCGCCGGCGGTCCCGCCGCTGGTCCCCGGGTGGTACGACCAGCTCCAGTGCGGGCCGGGGTGAGGGCCCAGCAACTCAGCCACAGCCGGGCGTGGGGTTGGGGCCCCATGCGGGCCCGGCGGCTCAGCCGGCGGGGACGGTGGCCCGACGGTCGGCGGCGCGCCGGGCGGCCACCACCCGGCGGACGTTACGGCGGGCGGCCCGCAGCTCGCCCACCACCGGCAGGAGCACGCCGCCGATGGACAGCCGGGAGTCCGGGCGGTTGCGCCACTCGATCCCCGTCTCGCAGATGCGGTAGCCCGTCCGGCGGGCCAGGGCCAGCACCTCGGCGTCGAACACCCAACCGTCGAGGCGGGCCTCCCCGAAGACCTCCCGGGCGCAGTCGCCCCGCCAGAGCTTGAAGCCGCAGTAGATGTCCCGGGGGAGCCGTCCCAGGGCCACCCGGGTGAGGGTGATGAAGCCGAGCCCCACCGCCCGGCGGCGCAGGGACTGCTGCCGGGTGACCCGGGCCTCGGCGCTGAGCCGGGAGCCGACCACCACGTCGTGCTCCCCGGCCAGGGCCTCCATGGCCGGCAGGGATCCCAGCGAGTCGACGCAGTCGGCGTCGCACATGAGGCGGAGCTCGCCCCGGGCCTCGAGCATGCCCCGGCGGACGGAGTAGCCCTTGCCCCTATTGATCTCGTTGCGCAGGACGCGGACCCGCTGGCCGTCGACGTACGGCTCGGCCATCTCCAGCGTGCGGTCGGTGCTGGCGTTGTCGACCACCAGGATCTCCCAGTCGCCGCCCCGCTCGGCCAGGAGCTCGGTGGCCGCGTCGAGGATGCGGGCGATCTCCTTCTCCTCGTCGAGCACCGGCACGACCAGGGAGAGCGACGGCGAGGGCATCGGGCGATTCTAGGGCAGGGCCCCTGGCCGGCGGGGCAGGCCAGGCGGGCGGCGGGTCGGTGCCGCGGCGGGTGCGACGCTGCAGGCACGCCCCGGGGGCGTGGACGCCGGCGGGCGGTCAGCCCTTCGGGGGGACCTTCCGCTTCGGGGCGGCCTTGGGGGTGTAGCGCTTGCTGGCCGTCGGGGCCGAGCGGGGGCTCGCTGCCTCGGGCTCGTCCCGGCGTCGGCGGCGGGTGGTGTTCCGGGCGCCGCCCGACGGCGCGCCCTTGGCCGCCGCGGCGCTCCTGCCGGACAGCGGGGAGCGGCGCGAGCCGGGTGCCGGGCGGACGTAGCCCTCCAGCGGGGCTTTGGCGGTGGGGGAGCCGTAGCGCTGGGTGCGCCAGGCCCGGAGCAGCAGCCAGCCGCCGGCCACCACGAAGGGGATGAAGAGGATGATCGTCCCGAAGGCCAGGCCGGTCAGCACGACGGCGAAGGCCAGGGGGGCCCGCCGGCCGATCCTGACGGTGACCAGGATGGCGGCGGCGAATACCAGCCAGACCACGAGGGGGAGCACGTAGTGGCTGGGGGCGTACACGCCGTTGCAGGTGGCGGCGGCGCCGGCGTGGGCGGTGTAGGTGAGGTGGGCCGGGCAGGTCTTGTGCGACGGCTTGACTGTGGTGGCCACCTTGATCTTGGACACCATGTAGGGGACGGTGTAGACGAGGGCGAACACGGCGGCCAGGGCGGACGCGGCCAGGCCGACCTTGCGCTCGGTGGGGTCGATGCGGCTGATGCGGTCCCGGACCTCGGCGTCGGTCATCGTGGTGAAGTCGGGCTGCTCGGCCGCCGGCCGAGCGTTGGCCCGGGCGGCCGAGGGACCGGAGGGGCCCGGCGGGCGGAGGAAGGTCTGGGAGAGCCGCTGCCAGCCGCTCACGTAGGTGGGGCGGGCCGGGATGGCTGTGGCACCTTCGCCGGCCGTGCCGTCCTCGCCGTCCGGCGTGGTGTCCAGGGGCTCGGCTGCGGCAGTGGCTGCGTCGTCGATGGCCGCCGCCGTGCCGTCTGCCCGCCGGCTGCCCGGGTCGGCCTGGCCACGGCCAGCGCCATCAGTGGGGTTCCCTGTGACCTGGTATTCCGCGCTGCCGTCGAGGTCGTCCCGATCCTCGCCGGCGGCCGCCTGCTCGTCCGCCATCGGAGCCAGGCTACCGGCCGGGGGCAGGGGGCCGGAATTCAGGGTCGCGGCCAGCGCGCTATCGTTTTCTCCCTGGGTGCGGCCGGCTTGCCGGGGTTCCTGCGCCGGGCGCTTAGCTCAGTTGGTCAGAGCGCAGCCTTCACACGGCTGAGGTCACGTGTTCGAGTCACGTAGCGCCCACCATCACGCCGCTCCCGCTCGAGGCTACGCCAACGACGGCTACAGCCGCGCCGGCTCGATGGCCGCCAGGTCGTCCATGGCCGGCCCGAAGGTCGACTCGAGCCACCCGACGGGGTCGTCGCCCACCGGCCCGGTAACGAGCGTGGAGACACCAACCTCCGCCAGCGCCCCGG
>JASHWO010000225.1 GCA_030044045.1 Acidimicrobiales bacterium | reverse complement strand
GGCCACGGCCGTCGTCGCCAGGGCGGCCACCAGCCAGCGTCCGCGGTGGCTCCCCTCGGGGCGGCGCCTGTGCTCGGGACTGGTCATGAGCCCTCCGGTCTCCTGGCGAGATCCTACTGCGCGCTATGCGAATACCAACGGCACGCCTAGGCCACGGCCGCCCGCAGCGTGGCCTCCACCCGGACCAGGGCGGCGGGGTCAGTGAGCTTGCCGCCCCCGGCGTCGTGCACGTAGAAGGCGTCCACCACGGCGTCGCCCAGGGTGGAGACCCGGGCCGACACCACGTCGAGCCCGCAGTCGAACAGGGCCTGGGTGACCCGATGCAGCAGGCCGACCTCGTCGGGGGCCCGCACCTCGACCACGGTGGCGCGCCCCGACGCGCCGTTGTCCACGGTCACCTGCGGCACCACCGGGTGGGCGGCCTGCGGGCGGCGGCGCCCGGCGTAGTCCCGGGCCTTGGCGGCCAGGCGGTCCCCGAGGGCCAACCGGTCGGCCAGCACCGCCTCCAGGTCCTCGCGCAGCCGGGCGCTGTCCGGCCAGGAGCCCCGTCCCACCTCCACGGTGAACACCTCGGCGGCCACCCCCTCCTCGCCGGTCACGTCGGCGCTGCGCACGTCGAGCCCGTGCAGGGCCAGCGTGCCGGCCACGGCGGCCAGCAGCCCCCGCCGGTCGGGGGCGGCCACCACCACCCGGGGCGGGTCCAGCAGCACCGCCGGGCGGCCCCCGGCCCGCACCTCGTCCATCATCCGCCGGTGGACGTCGGTCACCCAGGCGCGGCCGGCGGTGGCCTGTTCCCCGGCCGCCGGGTGGCCGTCGAGGGCCCGGCCGGCCCGCTCCACCAGGTCGGCCACCAGCCCGGCCTTCCACGATCCCCAGGCCGACGGGCCGGTGGCCAGGCTGTCGGCCTCGGTGAGGGCCCCGAGGAGGGCCAGGGTGCGGCGGTCGCCGGCGGCCCGGGCCACCGACGCCGCCGTGGCCGGGTCGTCGAGGTCGCGGCGGGTGGCGACGTCCGGCAGCAGCAGGTGGTGGCGGCAGAGGGCCACCAGGGTGGCCACGTCGGCCGGGGGGAGGCCCATGCGCCGGGCGATGGTCCCCACCAGCACCACCCCGACCTCGGTGTGGTCGCCGGGGGAGCCCTTGCCGATGTCGTGTAGCAGGCTGCCCAGCACCAGCAGGTCCGGGCGGTCGACCCGGTCGGCCAGGGCGGCGGCGTTGGCCGCCGCCTCCAGCAGGTGCCGGTCGACGGTGAAGCGGTGGTAGGCGTTGCGCTGGGGCCGGTGGCGCACCGCCGCCCACTCGGGCAGCAGGCGGACCAGCAGGCCCTGCTGGTCCAGCGCCTCCAGGGCGTCGACGGCCGGGTGCCCGGCCAGGAGCACCCGTACCAGCGCCTGCCGGACCTCCACCGGCCAGGGGTCGGGCGGCGGCGGGGCCTTGTCGGCCAGGCGGTGCAGGGCACCCCGGGCGATGGGCAGGTCCCGCTCGGCCGCCACCGCGGCCAGGCGGAGCGGCAGGGAGGAGTCGGCGGTGACCGGAGCGGAGGGGGTGAGGGCCACCTCGCCGCCGACGATGGCCACCCCCGGCTCGACGTCGACCGCCGGTTGGCCGCCCCCGCCCCCGGCGCCGGCGACAGTGCCGGCATCCGGCCCGTCCGCCGCCCCCCCGTGACGGTGGCCGCCGCCGTGGTGCGGGTGGTGGGCCAGCCGGGCCCAGCCCCGGCGCACCGGCTCGGGCTGCCAGAATCGCCGCCGACGCCAGGCGTCCTCGCTCACCCAGGCGATCGACCGGCCGGCGGCCGAGACGGCGGCCATGAGGGCGTCGGCGTCGGGGTAGCCGAGCACGCCGGCCACGTGGTCCTGCTCCTGGAGGAGGAGGCGGTCGAGCTCGCGCCCGGCGCTGCGGTGCAGCTCCACCCGGATCCGGGTGAGCACGGCGGTGGCCGGGTCGAGGGAGGGCAGGTCCACGTAGTCGGCCAGCAACGGCGCGTAGGCGGCCACCGCCCGCAACACGTGCGCGTCGCGCAGCCCGCCGTGGCTCTCCTTCAGGTCGGGCTCGAGGAGGAAGGCCACGTCGCCGTGGGTGCGGCGGCGCTCCTCCATCTGCTCGGCCAGAGCCGGCAGCCAGGTGGCGCCCAGCCGGGAGCGCCAGAGGTCGAGGGCCCGGGCCAGCAGCGGCTCGGCCACCTTCGGGTCGCCCCACACCAGGCGCCCGTCGAGCAGGCCCAGGGCCACCCGGAGGTCCCCGCCGGCCGCCGCCAGCACCTCGGCCGGCCGGCGCACGCTGTGGTCGAGGTGGACGCCCTCGTCCCACACCGGGTACCAGATGGCGTCGGCCAGCGCGGCCACGTCCCGCCGGCTGTCGTGGACCAGCACCACGTCGAGGTCGCTGTAGGGGCTCAGCTCGCCCCGGCCGTAGCCGCCGACGGCCAGCAGGGCCATGCGCCGGGGGTTGCCGCCGGCGGCCCGGTCGGCCAGCCCGGACAGCCAGGCGTCGGCCTCGGCGGCGAACGCCCGGCAGAACTCGGCCCCCCCGAGGTCCGGCCGGTCCAGGAGCGCCTGCCGGCGGTCCCGGAGCGAGACCTCGACCATATGGTGGGAACGTAGCATTGGCCTGGGGCGGCAGCGTGCCTCCGGAGAGGTGGGAGACCGACATGGCGAGTGACGTGGAGAAGCGGCCGGGAGGTGGCGGGTTGCGGCTCGGCCACGGAGTCGCGGCGGTGGCGGTGGGCGTGGTCGGCGTGCTGATCGCCTTCTGGGTGCTGAGCGCCATCGCCGGCCTGGTCTGGGGGGTCGTGAAGGTGGTGGTGATCGTGGCCGTCGTGGCCGGCGTGCTCTACCTGCTGATGGGGCGCGGCCGGCGCTGAGCAGGCCGCCGTGGCCGGCCGGGGCCGGTGGCGGTGGCGGGGCCAGGGGAGCGCGGGCGAGGCGGGGGCCGCCGCGGGGACGGTTGCCGCGCCCCGGGCGGGCCGGCCTCCGGCCCTCAGGACCTGGCGAGCAGCGACTCGAACAGGTCCAGGTGGTCGGCGACCATGCGCCCGGTGGAGAAGTACCCCTCCACCGCGGCCCGGCAGTCGGCCCGGTCGAGCTCCCCGACGCGGCCCACGGTCTCGGCCATCTCCCCCTCGTCGGTGCAGAGGAACCCGGTGCGGCCGTGCTCGACCACCTCGGGGGCGGCACCCTCGGGGAAGGCCAGCACCGGGGTGCCGCAGGCCAGGGACTCCAGCATCACCAGCCCGAACGGCTCGTTCCAGCGGATGGGGAAGAGCAGCGCCGACGCCCCGCCCAGCAGCTCCAGCTTCTGCTCGTGAGGCACCTCGCCCAGGTAGACGGCGTCGGGGCCGAGGAGCGGCTCCACCATCTCGGTGAAGTAGCGGACCTCCCACGGCTCGCGCATCTTGGCCGCCATCAACAGGCGCGTGCCGGCGGCCCGGGCGGCGGCGATGGCCCGATGGGCCCCCTTGTCCGGCGACATGCGGCCGAGGAACAGGCAGTAGGGGCCGTCGGCGTCGCCCGCGCCGTCGCCCATCGGGAAGAGCGCGGCGTCCACCCCGTGGTGGATGACCCGGGCCACGGGGATCTCGGGCGCTTGCCGGTGCTGGGCGTGGGAGATGCACACGATGGGCACGTGGTCCCCGAGGGCCTGGTAGAGGTCGACGAGGTCCTCGGCCAGCGGGCCGTGGACCGTGGTGACGACGGGGGGCCCGGCGGGCCGGGGGGCGGCCGGGCCGGTGACGAGGTCCATCAGTGCGGCAGCACCGGCCGGCGCGAGGGCGCCGGCGGGTACGGCGGCCCGG
>JASHWO010000224.1 GCA_030044045.1 Acidimicrobiales bacterium | reverse complement strand
GGGCAGGTCGCAGACCAGGGCCGCCCACTCCGGCGAGCCGTCCCGGCCGTGCACCACCGAGTAGGCGGCCACCGTGGCCTCGACGCCGGCCCTGCTGCCGCCTCCACTCCCCACCACGTCGGTGATGGGCACCACCTCGAGGTCGGCGGCCAGATCCCGGGCCAGCGCGTCCGGGTCGGGCGGGGCCACCGGCCCGGGCCGGGAGGACCAGAGGCCGTAGGCGTGCTTGGTCATGTGCATGCCCACCCCGCTGGCCAGGCCGAAAGCGCCGGGGTCGGCCCGGAGCCGCTCGGCCAGGGCGGCGATGGCGTGGGTCATGTAGTTGCTCCCCGGGCCCCCGTGGTAGGGGAGGCCGCCGGTGACGGTGACCGGCCGCCGCCCGGCCAGCACCTCGTCCTGGTCCAGGCCGAGGGCGTCGCCGGCGAAGGCGATCGAGCTGGCGAAGCAGGAGTACAGGTCGAGGTGGGCCACGTCGTCGATGCCGATGCCGGCCCCGGCCAGTGCCGCCCGCCCGGCCACCGCCATGGCTGGCGACCGCCACAGCTCCCGCCGCTCGGCCACGTAGTGCGGGTCCTGGGCGTAGCCCCAGCCCCGGAGGTACACCCGCCGGTCGAGGGGCACCCCGAGCTCGTCCGCCTTGGCGTCGCTGGCCAGCAGCAGCCCGGCGGCCATGTCCACGTCCATGATCGAGACCATGTGCTTCGTGTAGGGGTAGGCCACCATCCGGTTCTCGGCGGTCACGCCGGACAGCTCGGCCGGGGTGCGGGCCACCGGGAACCAGGCGTGGGCCGGGTCGGCCGCCGCCACCTCGGTGAGGGGGGCCAGCAGGCGGCCGAGCCAGTCCCGGTGCTCGTCGAGGCCCCGTCCCAGGTGGGCCCGTCGGGCGTTGTCGAACAGGGCGAAGGTGAGGTAGGCCTGCAGCACCGAGTGGGCCAGCTCCGCCGGGTGGAACGGGGCGTCGAAGGGGAACGGCCGCCGCTCGGCCGCCCGGTGGGACCACGCCGGCTTGCGTCCCTCCTTCTTCAGCCGGCGCACGGTGGCCAGGGCCTCGGCCCCCACCACCAGGGCCAGGTCGAGCTGGCCGTCGAGGATCGACGCCCCCATCTCCGAGAGGAGCACCTGGGGCATCGAGCCGCCGATGCCCGAGTAGCGCCGGTCCCGGGGCGTGGCCCCCAGCCGCTCGGCCAGGCGCTGCACCGGGTCGTCGTACTCCCAGGACTGGCAGTAGACGACCTGGAGGCTCTCGACCGCGCCGATGGAGGCCGCCGCGCCGGCGTCGGCCGCCGCCGCTCGGGCCACCTCCTCCCACATGGCCAGCGGCTCGGGCGCCGTGTTGCTTTGCCCGGTCGGGGCCCCAACCCCATCCTCCTCCGATGCGCGGGGCCCCTGCCCCGCGCCGGCCGTGCTACCCGGCCCGCCGACTTGGTCGGGGTGCCAGGTCCGGCGGGCCACCCCGATCAGGCAGGGGGCGCGGGGGTCGCGTGCGGGGGCCACCGGTCGCCGGCCGACCGTCAGGAGAGGCGGGCCTGGCCGGGAAGCTTGATGGCCCGGTCGGCGATGATGTTCTTCTGGACCTCGGAGGAGCCGCCGCCGATGGTGCTGTACCGCTGGAACGAGTACAGGCGGGTCCACTTGCCCCGGTCGACGCTGTCCGGCCCCCCCTTGGCCAGCACCCCGGCCGGGCCCAGCAGGTCCACGGCCAGCTCGGCCATGGACTGGGCCAGGCTCGACCACTGGAGCTTGGCGAACTGCACCTCGGGCCAGGGCCGCTCGCCCTTGATGATGCGGCTCAGCGCCCGCAAGGAGAGCAGCTTGGCCAGCTCGATCTCCGTCCAGGCCTCGGCCAGCCGGTCCTGGATGCCGGGGTCGGCCAGGGCGTCGGGGTTGACCGACCGGGCGGCCTCCATGATGGCCCGCAGGTCGGCGCCGAGTACCGAGAGCTGGCCGGCGATGCCCACCCGCTCGAAGCCGAGGGTGCCCATGGCCACCATCCAGCCCTCGCCCTCGCCGCCGAGCCGGCAGTCGACGGGGATGCGGGCGTCGGTGAAGTAGATCTCGTTGAACATCTCCTCGCCGGCCATGTCCCGGATGGGCCGGCACTCGATCCCCGGGGTGTCCAGGTCGAGGATGAAGGCGGTGATCCCCTCGTGCTTGGCCCCCCGCTCGATGGCCGTGGGGTCGGTCCGCAAGAGGAAGAGCCCCCACTTGGCCAGGTGGGCGGTGGAGATCCAGATCTTCTGCCCGTTCACCACGTAGTGGTCGCCGTCGAGGATGGCCGTGGTCCGCAGGTTGGCCAGGTCGTTGCCGGCGTCGGGCTCGGAGAACCCCTGGCACCAGTGCTCGTGGGCCTCCAGGATGCTCGGCAGCCAGCGGGCCTTCTGCTCGTCGGTGCCCCAGGTGATGATCATGGGACCGATCTGCCAGATGCCGTTGGTGTTGAACATGCCGGGGGTGCGGTACTCGGCCATCACCTCCGAGGCGATCACCCGCTGCATGGGGGTGGCCGCCCGGCCGCCGTGCTCCTCCGGCCAGTGGATGGCCGCCCAGCGTCCGGTGTGCAGCTCCCGCTGCCAGGCCGCCCGCCGCCGCAGGGTGGCATCGCCGGCGAGCTTGTCGCCAGGGTCCGGGCTGGCGCCGCCGTCCGGGCTGGCGCCGCCGTCCGGGCTGGCGGCGTCGAGCGCCTCCTTCTCCAGGAAGGGCGGCAGGTGCTCGTCGAGCCATGCCCGCAGCTCGTCCCGGAACGCCTCGTCCTCCGGTGCCAGTGCGAAGTCCACGGCGGCCACGGTAGCCGAAATGTCGTGTACCCTGACGCCGCTGTCAGGGTCGTACCGGCCAGGGTCGTAGTGAGGGAGGACGGTCGTGGACTTCACGTTCGATGCCGAGCAGGTGGCCCTGCGGGACGTGGCCCGCCAGGCGCTCGATCGGGCGGTGGACGGGGCCACGCTGCGGGCGCTGGCCGACGACCCGGCCGGGGTGACCGACGACCTCTGGCGCCAGCTGGTGGACCTGGGCTGGACCGGCCTGCTGGTACCCGAGGCCCACGGCGGCGCCGGGGCCCCGCTGCTGGAGACCTGCATCGTGCTGGGGCAGATGGGCCGGATCCCGTGCCCCGGCCCCTTCTACTCGTCGGCCGTCCTGGCCACCCTGGCCGCCCGGGCCCTCGGCGCCGGCGAGCTGCTGGACGGCCTGGCCTCGGGCGACCGCCGGGGCACGGTGGCCCTGGCGGAGATGGGCTATGGCGACCCGCTGGGCACGGTGCGGACCCGGGCCCGCCGCAAGGGCGCCGACTGGGTGGTGAGCGGCCACAAGCCGCTGGTGCTCGACGGCCACACCGCCGACTGGGCCGTCGTGGTGGCCCGCGGCGAGGAGGGCGTGCGGTCGTTCCTGCTGGAGCTGCCCGGCCGGGCCGGCCGGGCCGGCGGGGCGGGGGTGGCCGGCGGTGGCGGTGCCGGCGGCGGCTCGGTCTCGCTGGAGGCGGTGCCCACCCTCGACCCCACCCGGAAGGCGGCCCGGCTGGTGCTGGACGAGGCCCGGGTGGTCCCCCTGGGGCCGGCCGGCGGCCAGGCGGCGATCTGGCGCCGGGTGCTGGACGACGCCGCGGTGGCCCTGGCCTCGGAGCTGGTGGGGGTGGCCGACCGGGCGCTGGAGGAGGCCATCGAGTACGCCAAGGGGCGGGTGGTGTTCGACCGGCCGGTGGCCACCTTCCAGGTGGTCAAGCACCGGATGGTCGACATGTTCCAGATGCTGGAGATGGCCCGGGTGGGGGCGCAGTTCGCCGCCTGGGCCTCCGACGCCGACGCCCCGGAGCGGGAGCGGGCGGCGGCCATGGCCGCCTCCTACGCCGCCAGGGCAGCGGTCAAGGTCACCGGGGACAACATCCAGACCCACGGCGGGGTGGGCTTCACCTGGGACAACGACGCCCACTTCCTCTTCAAGCGGGCCAAGCAGAACGAGGTGCTGCTCGGCGGGGCCGGCCACGAGCGGCACCGCCTGGCCCGGATGCTGGTCGAGTCGGCGTAGGTCGGCGGGGGACTTGCGCCGGCCGGGCCGGCAGTGCCGGCGGGGTGGCCGGGGCGGCGGCGCCCACGTCGGCGCGGCGGTACCGGTGGGTGGTGCCGGCCCCGGTGGCCGGCTGCTCAGGCCTCGTCCCGCTGGGCCCGGGTTCGGGCCTGGCGCCCGGCCGGCGAGTGCGCCGCCCGCTCGGCCCGCAGGACGCTCAGGCGGTGGAGCACCACGGCCACGATGCCCAGCACCACCAGCGCCGCCACCACGTAGCCGGCGTCGCTGAAGTCCTTGGTGATGGAGTTCCAGCTGGCGCCCAGGCCGTAGCCGGCGCTGACCAGCCCGGCGCACCAGATGCCGCATCCCAGCACGGTGAAGGCCAGGAACTTGGCGAAAGCCATCTCGCCCAGGCCGGCCACCACCGACACGAACGACCGCAACAGGGGGATGAGCCGCCCGAAGAGCACGAACGGCTCGCCCCGGCGGGCGAACCAGGCCTCGGCCCGGTCGAGGTCCCGGTGGGTGAGCAGCACGAACCGCCCGGCCCGGTCCACCAGGGGCCGGCCGCCGAAGCGGCCGATGGCGTAGCCGACGCAGGAGCCCACCACGTCGCCCAGGATGGCCACCACGATGGTCGGGAAGAGCTCGAGGTGGGCGCTCCCGCTGGCCAGCTCGCCGCTGGCCAGGGCCCCGGCGTAGCCCATGGCGGCCTCGGAGCCGATGGGGATGAGCATGGCCGAGATGAAGTTGACGACGAAGAGGGCCAGGTAGCCCCAGGTGGCGAGGAAGTGCTCCATGTAGGTCAATTATCTAGCCGCTGGCGGGGCCTGGGTCGGCCATGCCCCCGCCGGGGGCGGGTCAGCCTGTTGTCGGGCGTGTGTACTCCTGTGTGAGCGTCTTCATGTATGTGGGCTCGGCCGCCGTCAGGCAGGCGTTGTAGACCTGGCCGCCGCCGGTCCAGGCCGATGTCGCTGTGGCGTCCCAGCCGACCCCGGGGCCACCGGTCACCTCCTGGTAGATGCTGACCCCGACGGTGGCGGCCGCCCCGATCCGGGCGCCGTACTTGGACACGAACTTGACGCCTTTCGACACCGTGTCGAGCGTGTCGACGTCGGCGGTGGCGCCCACCGGGGTCCCGGTCAGGTCGTAGGGCTGCTCCGCCGCCGCCTGCTGGGCCTCCTCCTCCTGGGCCAACTGCTCGTCGTAGGACGCCGTGGTCTGTGTGACGAACTCGAGTGTGGCCGCCTCCTTGCCGATCTGGTTCTCGGCCGTGGTGTGGGACTGGCTTGTGGAGTTGGCGTTGGCCGACCACACGGTGGTGCAGTTCAGGAAGGCGGTGGTCATGGCGATGGTCTGGGAGATGTCCGTGAGGACGTTGTTGAGGCTTGTCAGGCCGGACCCGCTGACCCCCACCTCCTTCAGCAGGTCGCTGATCCCGGTGCCGAGCAGGACGGTCAGGCTCCCGGCGGCGGTGAGCGGGTTGTCGCCGATGAGGAAGGCCGAGGCGGCGGCGGCCACCACGCCGGTGACCTTCTTGGCCGTGATGGCGATCTCTGTGCCGGCCTTCTCGAGGGCGTCACTGATCTGCTGGCCGACGGTCTTGCCGGTGTAGTCGGCGTAGACGGCCTCGTCTGTGTCCATGGTGACCCAGGCGTAGTTGCCGTTGGTCCCGGTCGGATGGCCGGTCCAGCCTGTGAAGTTGTCGCCGCTGTGGCCGGTGGCGGCCAGGGCGACCGTGGTGCCGCCGACGTACTCGTGTGTTGTCGGGGAGGTGTCCGGGCAGTTGGGGGCCGGCTGCACCGACTCGCCTGTGTCGAAGTCGGAGGTCAGCTTGTGGCAGATCACCTGGTAGGTGGCGGTGATGGTGATGCCCGAGGTGCTGCCGTCGAGCACGATGCCGGGAGCGTCCGGTGTCGTGCCGGTGGCCGCGTCGCTCCACCCCTGGAACTGGTACCCGGCCGACGGCGCGTTGGCCGCCGGGGCGAAGATGGTGCCGACCGTCCAGGAGGCGTTGCCGACGGGGCAGTCGGGTGGCGGGGACACGTCGACGAAGTCGGCTGTGCTCGGCGCCTCTTCGGTGTGCCGGGTCCCGTCCGGGCTGATCAGGGTCACCTGGGGGTAGACGCCCTCGCAGGTCCAGGCGGTCACCGAGCTTGTACCGAGGAATGTGCCGCCGTAGGTGCTGCCCTGGACGCCTGTGACGCTGACGACCTTTGTCCCTCCTGTCTGCAGGGCCTTGTGGGTGGACGACGTCCAGCCCTGCAGCGGGTGCCCGGAGGCGGGGGTGGCCGTGAAGCTCACCGGGCTCCCTGTTGTGCCGTGCCAGTGGTCGTAGTAGGTGCCGGGCGGGCAGCCGTTGGTGCCGAACTGGTATGTGGTGGCCACCGAGGCCGAACCGGCCGGGATCACCTTGACTGTCAGGGCCCGGCAGGTGGACGAGTCGTAGAAGTCGGCGGTGACGGTGGTGTTGCCGCGCGCCACCATGGAGGTGCTCAGCGCTGTCGACAGTGCTGTCGGGTCCCCTGTCCAGCCCCGGAACGAGATCCCCTGGTAGTTGTAGGAGCCGCTCAGGGTCACCGTGGTGCCGGGGAGGTACCAGCCCTGCCCCATGGTGGGGCAGTTGCCCTGCGGCGACACCGACACGGTGCCCAGCAGGCCCTGGCTGTTGCCGTAGGGGTTCCGCACCGACAGGCTGACGCAGGTGCTGTAGACGGCCTTGACGTGCTCGTCGTCGCCCACCACCACGATGGTCCCTGTCGCCGACGACGGCCCGACCTTGGTCGAGGCCACCGGGCCTGTCCAGCGGACGAAGTAGTGCGACCCGGTGGCCGTGGTGCTCACCGTCGCCGTGGTGCCCTTGGCGTAGCCGTTGCCGCCCTCGGTGCAGTTGGTCGGGGTCGACACGGTCGCTGTCCCGCCGCCTGTGGCGGTGACGGACAGCCCGTGCTCGCAGGCCGGCCCCAGGTCGGCGATCACCACCGTTGTCCCGGTGACGGGCACGTGCACCGTGGTGCCCGTCTGGCCGGCCGGCACTCCAGTCCAGCCGTAGAGGACGGCTGTGTACCCCGATTGGAGCTGCCTCGGCCGGGCGACGACGGTGACAGTGCTCCCGGCCGTGAACGAGCCGGACTGGGTGCCCGACCGGGAGTACTGCCACTGGTCCGGGGCGCCCGACCCGGTGGTGCAGTTCGGGTTTGTCGGGGAGAACACGGAGCCGGCTGTTGTCGCCAGTGTCGGCTGGTAGGTGCCGATGGTCACGGTGACGCAGGGTTCCG
>JASHWO010000023.1 GCA_030044045.1 Acidimicrobiales bacterium | reverse complement strand
AGGCGCCGGGGATCTTCTCGGTGTCGAAGAAGGGTGCGTTGACGGTGGTGGCCGAGCGACCGACGGTCGACCGCCGGGCCGAGGTGGAGCGGGCGGTGCGGGAGTGCCCCACCGGGGCGTTGCGGATCGTCGAGGAAGGGGAGGAGGGCTGAGCCATGCCGGGGTTCCCGCGGGAGGAGCTGGAGGAGATGGTGCGGCGCTGGCTGGAGGCCAACGCCCGCTGCGAGGTGACGCGGGACTGGCGCCCGATGGCCGAGCTGTACACCGAGGACGCCACCTACGGGTGGAACGCCGGGCCGAACGACGAGTTCATGGCCGTGGGCCGGGACGAGATCCGGGAGCTGGCCCTGGGGCTGGAGATGGCCGGGCTGGAGGGGTGGTCCTACCCCTACCAGCGGGTGCTGGTCGACGACCGGCAGGGCGAGGTCATGGGGCTCTGGCAGCAGGTGGCCGACGCCACCCGGGAGGACGGCTCGCCCTACGAGATCGCCGGGCTGGGCGGGAGCTGGTTCCGCTACGCCGGGGAGGGGATGTGGAGCTGGCAGCGCGACTTCTTCGACGTGGGCAACGCCGGCGCCACCTTCTTGGCCATGGCCGGGAAAGGGGTGCTCACTCCGGGCATGCAGCAGCGCCTCGAGCGGGCCATGGCCGGCGAGAAGCTGCCCGGCCACTACCCGGTGGGCCGGGCACCGGTCGGCCTCTGGGAGGTGCCGCCCCGTCCCGGGCCCGCCGGCGGGGCCTGACCCGGGCCGGTGGCCGGCTCGGGCGGCGCGGTCGGGCCCGGGACGACCGGTAGGGGCAGGGAGCGTGGCCTGGCGGGAAGGCGCCTGTGCCCCGAGGGACACGGCGGCCCATGGAACACGGCGGCCAGTCTTGGGGTTGTAGGAGGCATGGAACGCATCGACGAGCGCAGCGAGGGATCCGAGGGCACCGTGGCGGCGGTGGACCTGGCCGGTGGCGGGAGCATCCCCGTCACCCCGGCCGACGGCATCCGCTCGGCGGTGGCCGAGGCCGAGGCCCGGGGCGCGCCGATGGTGTCGGCCCAGGCACTGCAGGCCAAGCTCTTCGGCGTCTACGACGACGCCCGGGCCGAGCCGGCCGCACTGGAGCTGGTGCAGCGCCACCTGGCGCTGACCCTGGAGCGGACCTGGTACAGCGGCGAGGAGGTGTCCCGCCTGGCCGACCAGCTCGACTGGCTGCTCGGGCTGGCCGCCGTGGTCCCGGGGGTGGACGTCCCGGCGGAGTGACGGTCGCCGCGCCGCCCGCGACGCCCGCGGACCGGCGACGGGGCCGGGGCGCGTCACTCCGCTGGCGACGAAGGTCCCACGCCGCCGGGGTGGGCCGGACCGGTATCCTTGGACCATGAGCACGGTGGACCTGGAGCATCCTCCCGAAGGGGTCGTGGTGCTTCATGAGCCCGACGGTGGCCGAGAACGCCTGGGGCCGAAGGAATGGGTCGAGGCTCTCCGTCGCCGCGGCGTTCGTCACACCCTCGATCGGCCAGTGGCCGAGTATCTTGCCGAGGCCCGGGACCTCGGCGAGTGCTGAGCCGGCCGGCGGTCGTCCTCGACGCCTCGGCCGGCGTCGAGATGGTTCTGCTCACCGAGTTGGGAACGATGCTCGCTGGGCATCTCGAAGCAGCCGACGAGGTGGTCGTTCCCGACCACTTCCACCTCGAAGCGGCCGCCGCGATCCGGCGACTGGAGCTCCGTGGGGCACTCGTCGGCGCCGGTGCCCGGGACGCGTTCGGTGAACTGCTCTCGTTCGGGGTCCGGCGAGTCGATACTTGGGGTCTACTCGTTGAGGCGTGGGAGCTGCGGCAGAACGTGACGGTGGCCGACGCGCTCTATGTGGTTCTGGCGCGCCGCCTCGGCGTCGCGCTCATCACGGGCGACGTCCGGCTGGCGAGGGCTCCGGGGATCGGCGTGGAGGTTCTGGGTCCGCCCGCCGGCCGGCAGGGGTGGGCGCGGCGTCAGTCGGCGCCGTAGAAGGGGGCGCCGAAGGAGAAGACGCCCCCGTCCCGGGCCGAGCCGGCCGCGCTGGAGCTGGTGCAGCGCCACCTGGCGCTGACCCTGGAGCGGACCTGGTACAGCGGCGAGGAGGTGTCCCGCCTGGCCGACCAGCTCGACTGGCTGCTCGGGCTGGCCGCCGTGGCCCCGGGGGTGGACGTCCCGGCGGAGTGACGGTCGCAGTGCCGTCTGTCGCGAGATGGGTTACGGTGCCAACGACGGCGGCGTCGATCGGATAGGCAACCGAGCAGTCGAGGTTGTGTCGGTAGGTGTAGATACAGCGGGGGGTGTGGTCAATTGGTCCGCTGGTTGTACCAACAGTGAGGTCGGCAGCTCCCTGCCGGTTGGTGGGGAACGTCGCCACGGTGGCGGCGACCGTGGTCGCGTCGACCCTCCTGCTCGTCGCGGTGGGGCCGCCTTCCAGTGCCGCCACGCACGAGCGAGAGAAGGGTTGGAAGCCGGTCGCCTACGGGACGGCCGTGGTGTCGGTGCCGCCGAGCTGGCACGTCGAGTACGAGCTCGCCTGCCCGAGCGGGGAGGGCACCGTCGTCATGCTCGGCACACCGGACGGCAGGACATGCCCCTCGGCGCCGAGTGGGTACGTGTTCTGGGTCCGGCCGCTCGGCCCGTGGGCGGCCACCCTCGGGGGCGACCCCACCCGCCGCCTCCACGGGCTGGTGGTCTACGAGGTGCCCCAGGAGCTGGGAGCCCACGGGCTCACCTGGGCTGTCCCCTCGCTGGGCGTGGAGCTGACAGGCCAGGGGCCGGCTGCCCGGGCCGTCGCCGGCACGCTTCGCCGCCTGCACGGGTCACCGGCCACGCATACGCCGAAGGGATGGAAGCTGACCGGCTTCTCGTCGCTCGGGATCTCGGTCCCCGACGCATGGGTGGTGACACTCGCACCGGCCTGCCCGGGCAGTCTCCACGGTTGGATCACATTTGGCAGCTCGTACGTCCACAGTTGCGGGCAGGGGCACACCGTGAACGGCGTGTCGGTTGTCACCCTGGGGACAGTGGACTACAAGACGGGAACCAAGCGGACGGTCAACGGATTGACCGTCTACGAGAAGTCCTACTTCTGGTGGATACCAAGTCTCGACATGAACGTGTGGGCGAAAGGCCCCGTAGCCTCTGCCGTTCGGCACACGGTGGTGCGGCTGTGAGCCGCCGCTACCTGGACGCGTTGATCCGACGCGTCGACCCGGTGTGTGATCCGGTCGCTCCCGACCTGGGCTCGTCGGCACCGGACCGTCGTTGGCCACGGTTCGTAGAGCGGCGCCACCGCGCCCGGAAGCGACGACGTGCCCGGAGGGCCGCCGTCGGAGTGGTGGCCGCAGCCTGCGTCGTGACGAGCTTGATCGTCGTAGGAGTCGGCCCCGTGGGCGGTCCTGGGGTGCATGAAGCCAGCGTGGCAGCGCAACTCCGGGCCATTGCGGCGAACACGGCGCCGGCGGTGGCCGACGACTCGGTCGCAGCAGTGCCGGACCCGAAGAACGGATCCTGGGCGCAGCGGACGTTCGCCTTCTCGATCACCTCCAGCGGGTCGAACGCATCGGGCTCCTCAGGAGGTGCCGGCTCGGCCACGGTGTCGGGAACGCTGAGGATCTGGGCGAGCGGGACGGCGAGCTGCGTGGCGGCGTCCTTCGGCCCGGTGCAGTTCTCGTCTCCGGCGCGATCGGCGGCGTGGGAACGCGCCGGCCTGGCGACGTCCCCCACGACAGTGCACCAGCCCCACGGCCACTGCACGACAGCAGTGGGTCCGCGTTTGCACACAGTCACACCCGACAACCCGACATCGGTGACCTCGACAGGCATCCTCCCCATCGACGTCTCGTCGCTTACCAGCGACCCGTCCACCCTGGCAACGGAGCTGGAGAACGGGACCACCGGCCTGCCCAGCCTGGACAAGATCCCCCAGACCGGTCCCGACGTCGGATTCGAGCGGGCCGTCGTGCTGCTGGTCGCCCCGCCGGTCGATGCCGGGCCTGGGTTCCCTTCCGTCGTGTACCAGGCGCTCTCGTTGCTTCCGGGGGTGACTGCCCTGGGCGCGGTCACGACCCCCACCGGCGCGGCCGGCCAGGGGTTCGCCGCGTCGTCGGCGCCGGACGCGGAAGCCATCGTGCTCAGCCCCACCGGTGCCCTTTTCGAGATCCGGAACTTCGTGCTCCAGAGTGCCACACCCCGGGACTTCACACTCCGGATCGTCTGGGCGACACTGGTCGGAACATACTTTGCCGCCAGTCCGGGGATTCCTGCGATTGCCGAACAACCGCTGTTGACACAGGACGTCTTCGTCACGAACTGGCTCGATCCGGTCGGCACACCGACGGTGGTCCCGACCAGGGCGATGCCAGCGCTCCAACCCACATCACGCGTATGAGAGCTCTACACAGGTCGCACGGTCGACTGCATCGACGGGGTCGTTGCCGGTTCCGGTGGCGGGTGGTGGCCGGGATCGTCGCCGCAGGTGCGCTCCTGGCCGTCGGCTCTCCCGGTGGTGCTGCGCCGCGGGTGCCCAAGGGGTGGAAGCTGGTCGGGTACGGGGAGGCCGGGGTGTTCGTCCCGCAGAGCTGGAGGGTGAAGTTCGGGCCGTCGGACGCCGGAGGCACCACGCCGGTCGTCGTCGTCGGGTCGGAGACACCAGGGACGACCGGCCTGTTGACCACGGCTCCCCAGGTCTTCACAGTGCAGCCGTTCGGCCAGGCGTTCCAGATCAGGCACGACGTCAAGAGGCACCTGGTCAATGGCATCGCGGTGTACGAGCGCGAGGGTCCCCCGACAAAGGAGAAGCGGCTGCGCTGGGGCGTGCCGTCGCTCGGTGTGGACCTGACCGGCTACGGATCCCTCGCCCGCTCGATCGCCGGAACGCTGGTGCGCCTTCCGTCCCCGGCCCGCTCGGGGTACCGGGAGATCGGGTTCGGCACGGCGGGCGTGTCGGTGCCCGAGGGCTGGCACGTCGACCTCCGCACAGCGTGCCCCAGCCGGTCGTCCGGCACCGTCATGGTCGACGCCAGCCCGCCAGCCACCTGTCATGGGCCGTTCGAGAACCTCGTCGTGCTGAAGAAGTACCCGTTCCCCACACAGGGCAACGCCCAGGCGTCGGTCTCGACGGTCCATGGCGTGCCGGTCGACGTGGTGGAAGGGCTCACGACACGCACACAGATCCAGTGGCGGGTCCCGAGCCTCGGCCTGGAGCTGACAGCGTTCGGCCCGCAGGCCCACGCCGTGGCCGCCACGCTCCGGCACCTGCCGTACCCATCGTCGGCGAGAACGACTGGGTAAACAGGGACGGGCGGGGTGTCAGTCGGCGCCGAAGAAGGGGGCGCCGAAGGAGAAGACGCCCCCGTCCCCGGCCACCAGCCAGTAGCCGCCGGTGGCCGGGTCGGCGGCCATGCCGGCGACCGGGGCGTCGAGCGGCTGGCCACCCATCGATCCTTCGAAGACGGCGTCGCCGAAGGCGAAGATCCCGCCGTCGGCCGCGACGAGCCAGTAGCCCCGGCCAGTGGTGGTGGCGGTCATGCCCACGATCGGAGCGTCGAGACGTAGAGAGCCGGTGGAGCCGTAGAACGGGGCATTACCGAAGGAGAAGACGCCCCCGTCCGACGCCACCAGCCAGTAGCCCCCGCCTGTCGGCGTGGCGGCCAGGCCGACCACCGGCTGGTTGAGCGGCTTCCCGCCCATCGAGCCGAAGAACCGGGCGTTCCCGAAGGCGAACACCCCGCCGTCGGAGGCGACCAGCCAGTAGCCCCCACCCGTGGGGGTGGGGGCGACGTCCACCACCGGGGCGTTCAGGTGCTGGCCCCCCATCGAGCCGAAGAACCGGGCGCTGCCGAAGGAGAAGATCCCGCCGTCGGCGGCCACCAGCCAGTACCCGCCGCCTGTCGGGGCGGCCACGACGTGGGTGACCGGCTGGTCGAGCGGCTGGCCGGCCATCGAGCCGTAGAGCTGGGCGTTGCCGTAGGCGGCGACCCCGCCCTGGGCGTCGGCCAGCCAGTACCCGCCGCCTGTCGGGGTGGCGGCCATGCCCACCACCGGCGCCGGCAGCGAGGTGGAAGTGGTCGATCCCGGGTAGCTCGGGCCGTAGCAGCTCCAGTTGACTCCCGTCGAGAACTCGGCGTTGTCGCCGGCGACGATCGGCTGCTGGGGGAGGAACTGCTGCGCCGGCCACGTCCCTGTGGTGTCGGTCACGGTGGTGACCGTCCCGCCCGACTGGGCCTCGACGTTGTCCTCGGACAGCTCGGCCTGGAACCGGGCCTGGCCGGCCTGCCAGCTTGTCGGTCCTGTGTCGTAGAACAGCTCGGTCACGTACAGGCTGCCCCCGGCCGAGCAGGCGGCCCCGATCGCCACCTCGGTCGGTGCCGCCGAGAGCATGGCCAGGGCGTGGCCGTAGGAGTGCATGATGACGTCGTCGATCCCCGCCGAGCTGCCGCTCACTGCGGCGTTGCCCGGGGTGCCGTATGTGTAGCCGGCCGGCCGCGGGCCCTCGTAGTCGGCCAGCGTGTCGTGGGCGGCCTGCCACTCGGCCGCCGCCTGGGCCGTCGCCTCGGCCCCGGTGGCCACGGCGAGCGGGGCCAGGGTCGTCTCGGTGCCCTGGTAGGTGTAGTCGCGGGCCGGCGCGGCGCGCTCGAGGTTCATCCGGGCCAGGATGTCGGCCGCCGCTCCCTGCTCGTCGGCCGTCGGTGGGGTGTAGGGGCACCCGGGGCCTGGGCACGGTGTCCGCAGGCCGCTGTGGTGGACGTCTGCAGCGAGGGCCGATCCAGCGCCGGCCACCACGGCACCGAGGGTGGTCGCCAC